>NZ_JAUBPS010000032.1:0-70527 GCF_036700865.1 Microcoleus sp. S13C4 | reverse complement strand
GGGGAGCCCTTGTTCTTTGAGCCACCACCGAAAATTCCCTTGACAACGGGCTTTGAGCCTTAACTTGTCACCAATGATCCCTGATAGGGATTTAGGTTAATTTCGGCTTGTGTGATGAAGTCACCGTGTCCAGCGTCAGACAATGTTTCAATCCCTGATAGGGATTTAGGTTAATTTCGGCGATCGCTCCAGAAGCATTACAGTATTTAGTTTTCAAGGTACTGTTCCGTCAAGCATCCAAAAAATATCATTTCAGGCATCGACCTGTCAAGAGGCAAAATTTTCAACAACCCTCAAAGCTATACACAGCAATAATTTCAGCGTTTCCGTGAACCTATAGTTTCAGCATAGAGGCTCAAACCCTTGCCGCACAAGCCATACAGCCTAAAGATTTGACCCCCTCAAACAAACACCTACCAATTCACAGAAATTCCAGGAACCGGAAAGCGATTAAACACTCGCCACTGCTAACTGTTCCGCCGCCTCTTTCTCGTTCATCTCGTCGAGTTTTTGCCAAACTTGCTGCATCAATTCATCCAACCCAACTCGACTCACAGCGGAAATCAACAAAACAGGAGCACCGCTAATTTCTTTAAGTCGGCTGATTAAATTACCGATTTCTTCGCTTTCGAGATCGATCGCATCTACCTTATTAAAAGCCAAAATCTGCGGTTTATTGGCTAAACCACGCCTGTAAGCCTTCAATTCTTCCTGAATTGTGACATAATTGGCGATCGGATCTTCATCCGTAACATCAATCAAATGCAGCAACAACCGAGTCCGCTCAATGTGCCGCAAAAACTCGTAACCCAAACCAGCACCTTCGTGCGCTCCTTCAATCAATCCCGGAATGTCTGCAAACACTGTACCGTCGCCAGTCGGTTTTCTGACTACTCCCAAATTCGGGACTAAAGTTGTAAACGGATAATCTGCTATTTTGGGGCGGGCCGCAGACAAAGCTGAAATTAAGGTGGATTTGCCAGCATTTGGCATCCCAAGAATTCCCACTTCTGCTAATAGCTTCAATTCCAAACGCAAGAATTTGTGTTCTCCTTCTTTTCCAGGCATCGCATAATCTGGGGCGCGGTTAGAATTGGTCAGAAAACACTTATTTCCCAAACCGCCTTTGCCGCCTTTAGCTACGCAAAAAGTCTGTCCGGGCGTCACCAAATCTGCTAAGATTGCCTGAGTTTCCGCGTCGTAAACCACTGTACCGCAGGGAACTTCGATCGTGCGATCGTCCCCACCGGCACCGGTCATATTTTTCGGCGCCCCCCGCTTCCCGTCATCGGCTTTAAAAATCCGGTTGTACTGAAAATCTAGCAGCGTTTGCAGGCTTTCCACCGCCACCATATACACGGAACCGCCTTTGCCGCCCGTCCCGCCAGAGGGGCCGCCCGCTGGTACATACTTTTCTCTGCGAAAAGCTACCATACCGTCGCCGCCTTTGCCGGCTGCGACTTGAATATCTGCTCGATCGATAAATTGCATAATTTAGTCAGTAGTCAATAGTCAGCAGTCAATAGTCATTACTTATTATGATACCAGATCCAAGTACCATATTCCTCTTTTCCTTCCCTCCGCGTCGGCGGACGAAAGCCAAGTTTAGCCGAGATTTATAAGGGTCGGAAAAATATAATTATATGAATTCTGAAAAGTAGTGCAGAGCGAGAGATTGTACGCGGGCATCTGTAGGGAAACGGCAATGCCGTGTCCGGCTCCTAAATCGGCGAGTTTTAATAATTTGTATAACATTGAGGATTGTACCAAAACTTTTGTTGAATTAGTATTATCAAAGCAGATTTGATATTAGCCTGACTCACGCACAAAAACTGAATAAACCGGGTTTTTCTACTGGGGCGGATAGCTGTAACGATGTTTTTTGGTAGAAAAACCTGGTTTTTGCATCCCGGACTAATTAGTAGTCATTGGTTAATAGTTACAGTCATTAATCCAAGATTTCACAAGAATGGCTAATGGCTAATGACCAATGACTAATGACTACTGACTAATGACTACTAACAATATATCGATACATCTTCCTTACATTCATCTGCCAAATAGCAGAGAGCTCGAAAGCGCATCCCCACCAACTGTTCGTAAAGCGGGTTAATCTTGCACATCGCCGGAATGTGCACGATTTTGCGTCCGAATAACACAACATCTCGCTCAAACGGACACTGTGGCGGAATCATTTTGCAGACAAAGTGTGCCACTCTCGGGTCGTGAACTTCCCAGGCGTCAAGCCAGTCTTTGACTGGTTGCAGGACATTTTTGTGGTGAGGTTTAGGTAGCCGAGATGAAAGGGGTGTTCCCGCCACGGGGGCGACATTCGCATCAAAGACTATTTGACTGCTGGGCCCCTGCGGATCGGACTTGCTCTGTTGTATCGTTTGTCGGAGAGCTTCTATCGCCTCTACATTGTGCCCCAAAGCTGTGCAAAACTTATAGATTACCTCGTCTTCGCTGAGCGAGTATGTACCGTCTGCCAAGGCTACCATGACTGCTGTCCTCAAAAAATCCTCGCCCTTGGCGGTGTCTTCCCCTAACACAGCGGCTAATTCCTCTGGGGCAATAGGTTCAAAACCCGCCTCAAAAGATAGCGGGTGTAGTTCATCCTGAGTTAGATTTGCAATCATTTTTTGCTCGTCTTCGTCAAAGTTGCCGTCTGCCCAAGCAATTGTCAGCAATCCCCGCAGCCAAGCAGTAATCTCTTCATTGGTGCAGGAAGATTTAGCGTTACTCATTAGCATTTCCACTTGGATGTACCAGTCAATTTGTTCGTTTACAGCGGGCTCAATATTCCCCTCCAAATAATTTTTATTGGTTTTGTGGTCGATGGATGATCTATTTGTAGAAGGTTGGTGCCCGAAGATTGCTCCAAACGCTTGTAGTGGACGTGTTAAAAGCATATTTGTTTCTTAGCAGCATCGCTGACTAGCGAGCTAATCTATTGGTTAACCCTATTCCCTAAAAAGTCATCTATCGGGAGGAATAGGTTTGTTGAATTCATCTTAACTCTTGTTGCACCCATCGAGATGACGATCGAATTTTATGCAAGCCCGATTGCCATTAGCCACCCAATTTTTCGCAAGAAATCAAAGGTTGGCCAGCGTTGAATCTAATCAGACACTGGGTTTGTCACCCAGGGGCGATCGAACTTCGCTCTCTTTACATTTTAATATATATTTTTGTAAATTTTTCTGTCCAGGCTGGACAATATTAACAGCTAGCCGGATTTAAGGTTTTGAAATAAAAATGTCTGAGGAAACTGTTACTGCCGGTTAACAGTTTTGATTGCTGTGTCCGCCTATAAAGGACAAAAATTTTTAACTTCGGCGGCACAAAATCCAGCGCAACTCCATGGGCGGGCGTGCGTTTGCCATCGGGAAGACATCTCGACCGGTTGCCCAACTAGAAAACCAGGGCGTCGGTGGCCAGGCTCCTTCCGGCAGGTGGTGGCGTTCGTACTCAAACACCAATTCGTCGGATATTTGGACTAAAGGCAACCCTTCCATGGCGGTGGCGAGTTCTTGGGGGGTAAATAAAGTAGACCAAGAGAGTTGAGCAACTTGTCGCACCAGGGCATCAGGCTGGTAGTCGCCGACGGTTAAAAACGTGCTGAACAGCAACAGGCCTCCCGGACACAGGGAATCGCACATTTTAGCGAGGAAAAGCCGTACTTGATCGCTGTCTCGAAAATGTGAGATGACTTCGGCTGCAACTGCCAACTGATAGCGGGCCGGTTTCATCCGCATTAAGGGATCGAGCACATCGCCTTCAGTCACTGTCACGGGAAGGTTTTCGGCTGTTACTGCTGCTTTCAATTGTTCTGCAAAAGCTGGAGTTAGTTCGATCGCATCTACAGAATAGCCCAATCTCGCCAGGGGTAAGGTATTGCGGCCGGTACCAGCCCCCACATCCAAAATCCGCACTCGATCGGGCGTGCCCAATTTAGCAGCCGTTGCCATCAATTTTGCGTCTGGATGAGAGCCGAAAAGCGGAGGTTCTCTCGTGTCTACCCAGCTTTTGTACTGTTCTCCAACTGTTGAGGTAGTAACAATGACTTTGCAAGCTAAACCAGTTTGTGGCGGCTGCACTGATTCGTATTGCAGGATCAACATCGATGCTGTGGAGGTGCGGTAGCCTTGTTCTAACTTGGTGGCTAAAAGCTTGCTGAGTTCGTCTCTGCGGTCTTCGGGCAGGGGTCTGTCCAGAGTGCTAAATAGCTGTTCTATCGACTTGAGATAGTGGCTTAGCATTCCCGGAACGCAGGGGAATACTAATTCTCCGCGAGCGATGATGCGAGTATTAATTTTGTAGAGGATAGCTTGCTGGAGAATGTCGGGATTTACTACCAGCGGTAGCTGTTCGGTCTGGTTGATTGTACTTTCGGCGCCCATAGATTCCGCGAAGAAGGAAGAAGGAAGTTCGGCAACGAAGCCGTGTACAAGATTTAACAGAGGGATTTTGAGGTTGGAGGTTGGAGGGAAGGCGGTTGAGAGCTGACTGTACAGTTTAATAGTAGAAAAAAGCCGATTTTAGATTTATTTGGTTTGATTGCTTAGTCTTTTTAGATTGTAGAAAATCCGATTTGAGAGCTTTATTTTGGATAAATCTCAAATCTCAAATCTCAAATTATCGACCAAGCCCAAAACCCGAGTAGATCCCAAAATCGGAGTTAGTATCAATATAAGCTGTAGCGCATTTAAATTGTATGTTTCACGGCGAGGTGGAAAAAGCGTCAAATCCTCTCGCCTTCTCCCCTCTCTCCTTCCCCTCGTCAGCCATAACAGGCAATTTATATGGGTAGCAACTTAAAGCGGGGCTTAGTTGCTGCCGGTAAAAGTCACTTCGGGGAACTTTGACTGAGCTTCAGTCATTGGGCGCCGTCTGCCTTCCTCTTGCCAGTAGTTGATTACTTCTGTAGCTTGGTTGAGGACTTCGACGCGATCGTTGTCAGCAATCCAGTGTTTGGCTTCGAGTTCGTTTTTGAGTTCTTCCCACGCATCCTTGCGGGGCCAGAAAAAGTAAGCTGTCAGCGGGCTAGTTCCTTTGCCGACAACTTGGTCAACGGCGAGGGCAACATTCTCTTCTAGCCAGAGAACTTTTAAGATGAACTTGGACAAGCAAACCTCCAGGGTTCCGATCGAACTTGTTAAAAATTTCTACAATCGCTAAGCGTAGCACACTCTGTTCGATAATTGGTCATCGACCATAAAAACTTTTGTGGCACGGCTGGTTTTAGCGCCACTCCGGGGCTGGGAACAGATAAAATTTGGGTTCTCACCGGCCCTAGGTACAAGGATAGTTAAGTTGTGAACAGAGTTATTTTAGTCTTCGACATTGACGGTGTGGTGCGGGATGTGTCCGGTTCCTACCGGCGGGCAATTGCGGATGCGGTGGAACATTTCACGGCGGGTGCTTTTCGTCCGAATTCTCTCGATATCGACTCTCTGAAGTCGGAGGGAGTGTGGAATAATGACTGGCAGGCGTCTTTCGAGTTAGTTTGCCGTTATTTTGAGGGGATTGGGCGATCGAGAAACCAACTCGCTCTCAACTATGACGAATTAGTGGCTTTCTTCCAAAGTCGCTATCGCGGGCCCGATGATAAAAATTGGACTGGTTACATTTGTAGCGAACCGCTGCTGTTAAGTCCGGCTTACTTGGAAAATTTAACAGTTGGGGGCATTGTTTGGGGCTTTTTTAGCGGGGCGATGCGAGATGAAGCTGCTTACGTTTTGCAAGGGAAACTGAGTTTAAATTCCCCTGTGTTGGTGGCGATGGAAGATGCACCGGGAAAACCTGATCCGGCTGGACTTTTCGCCGCAATTGAACAGTTGGAAAACCTGCACGGTTTAGAAAACAATTTGCCCGTTATTTACGCGGGAGATACTGTTGCCGATATTTACACGGTTGTAAAGGCGCGGGAAGTACAACCAAATCGGGTTTGGCTGGGGACTGGAATTTTGCCACCTCACGTTTTGGATGATTCTGTGCGGTGCGATGCTTATGCTGCGGCGCTGAAAACTGCTGGTGCAGCAGCGGTTTTCAGGAATGTCGAGGAGTTGACGGCTGCGCGAATTCGAGAATTAGTCAGTTCTTAGTTGTCAGTTGTCAGTTGTTGAAATAACCAATAACCAATAACCAATGACAACCGCCAACTGTCCCTTTGAGATTATTTCAAGTGCAAGAATTTGTCCAATGCACTGACTGCAACAGGCGGCCAGCGGCGGGTATTGGCAACCCAATCGAGGTCTTTGTAGCGGGAATCGAGGCCGACTGCGGCTACCCAATTGCTCTCAGCTTCGCCGCGATTTCCGGCTTCCCAAAGACAGGCGGTGAGGGCGGCTCTCATGTCGGCAAATTGGGGGTATCTACGGACGATATTTTTCATGTTGCGAATTGCTTCTTTGGTTTGCCCGTTTTGATAAAGTGCGAGGGCATGGTTGGCGCGGGCAAAGGCGTATTCGGGGGCTAATTCAAAGGCTTTGCTGTAGTCGGCAATTGCTTGTTCCCATTTTCCTAAACCTGCTTCAGCGTTGCCTCGGTTGTTGTAGGCGGCTGGATCTTTGGGGTCTAATTCTAGTACATGATTGTAGTCGGCGATCGCTTCTTCCCAGCGTCCTAAACCTTCTAAGGCGGTGCCGCGGTTTAGGTAGGGATCGGGGGCGTCGGGGGCTAGTTCCATTGCTTTTTCGTAGTCGGAAATAGCTGCGGTGAGGTTGTTTTGGCTGACTCTAGAATTGCCTCGGTTGCTCCAAGCGGCGGCTTGTGAGGGAAATTTGTCAATGATTTGAGTCCAAAAAGTTTCAGCAGCGGGAAATTTGCCTTCATTGGTAGCTTCAAAAGCTTTTTGAACGAGTTCTCCCAATTCTTGCTGCGGATCGGTGATATCTGTTGGTTGTACTTGTGCGGCAACGGGCGCGATATTTCCCAACCAAACTAACCCGGTTACAATTAATACTGTAAAAAATGTCAAAAATGAGCGAATCATTGTTGTTGGCAGTTTAAACTTTACTAAACATATTATTAACCGAAATTGCGGGCGTTGCTTGGATAAGTTAGGAGTAATTGGGTGAAAAAACGGTTGCTAATTTTGGGCGGAACGGGGGATGCTGCGGAACTGGCGGTAAGAGCGTCTCAAATCGCTGAAATAGAGGTTATATCTTCGCTAGCAGGACGCACTCAACAGCCTTTTACCCCAAAAACGGGTACGGTGCGAATTGGGGGGTTTGGTGGGGCGGCGGGGCTGGCGGAGTTTTTGCTCGTTAGCGCAGCCCTCGGAGAGGATCGCCCGATCGACTTGTTAATTGATGCTACTCATCCGTTTGCGGCTCAGATTTCTGCCAATGCTGCTATTGCTGCTGCTGAATGTAATGTGCCCTATTTGATGCTGGTGCGTCCAGCTTGGGAGAGGGTGGAGGGCGATCGCTGGATTGAAGTTGCCAGCCACTCGGAGGCTGCAAAAGCTTTATCAGGGCAGTCTCAGCGGGTGTTTCTCACCATTGGTAGGCAGGAATTGGCTGCCTTTGCGGGTTTGGATGCCATTTGGTTTTTGATGCGGGCGATCGATCCTCCTGCACTAAATACTCCTATTCCTAATGGTAAATTGTTATTAGATAGAGGCCCTTTTAGTTTAGAAAATGAGCGAAAATTGCTCAGGGAATATCAGATTGATACAATTGTTAGCAAAAACAGCGGTGGCGATGCTACTTATGCGAAAATTGTGGCAGCTAGGGAACTGGAAATTCCGGTTGTGATGGTGCAGCGGCCACCGATTCCCGCTGTTGAGCAGGTTGCTGATGTCGCAGGGGCGATCGCTTGGTTAATTAAGCAGTTGAATTGAATTGAACCGCGAAGACGCCAAGGACGCGAAGGAAGAGGGAGAAGAAGTGCAATTACCAATTACTCTGATTTCTGCTGAGTATTCAAAGAGTTAAGATGGTTGTTCATATCCCGTAAATATTTTGCTAATACTGGATACTGCGAACTTGCTAGTAGTGCATCTTTTTTCTGGCTGACAGTTGTTTCTAAGGGCAAAACGCGATAGTTTGTTTTATTGTTCTGAGTATGGCGGTGTACCCAAGTCGGAATAGTTTTTATGCTGGTAATTTCTGTGGTTTTTTCGGGAAACTTTTTGCGAATATTTACTTGTAAAATTACGCCTAAGTCTGTAGAATTTTTAGTCTGACCGGAAATGAAGTTTCCCATTGAATAAATTGCTACAGCTTTGCGGGTTTTCCCATTTTTGCCAGGAAACTTAAATATTTTGTAAGGTTGGACGACGTGGGGATGGCTGCCGAGAATGATGTCTGCACCAGCTTTTAATAAGTTTTCCACTAATTGTTTTTGTTGGGTGTTTGGCTGTCGCTCATATTCATTGCCAAAATGCAGGGAAATTGCCATAATATCTGTTCCTTGTTTTCGGACTTTGGCAATGTCTTTGACTATCTTTTTTTCGTCGATTAGGGAAACTAAGTAATCTTTGCCTTTGGGTATGGGAATGCCGTTTGTGCCGTATGTGTAAGCTAGTATGGCTAGTGAAATATTGTTTTTGGTGCTGATTAAACTGCGTGAAGCCTCGGCGGTAGATGTGGCTGTTCCTGTGGAAGCAATTTTGCGATCGCTCAGATTGGCGATCGTCCTAATTACCCCTTTTTCTCCCCGGTCTAAAGCATGATTGTTGGCGGTTGTCAAGATATTAAATCCGGCTTTTTTAGCAGCATCTGCTAATTGAGCCGGGGCGTTAAATAGCGGATATCCCGTATATCCGCCCGCATCTTCGCCCGCTAAAGGTGTTTCGAGATTTCCGATGACCCAATCGCCTGTTGACAGGATACTTTTAACTGGTGCGAAGAAACTGTCAAAATTGTATGTTTTCTTTTTTGCGTCGTAGCCCGAGATCGTTTGGGTACTGTGCATCATGATGTCGCCGACAGCAATTAGTGTTGCTTCTTTGATCTCAGACTTTGGTTTGGCGGGAACAGGGGCTGCAATTGGCGATCGACTTTCTGTAGGCTGTGTGTTAGTTTGTGGTGTTTGGATATTGCAGCCTGCGATCGAAAGCATGGCAATTATCGGGAGCAACCGACTAAAATTCATGATTTTTGAGAGTGATTTGTCGGCTTACATGGTATCATAACTAATTTAGTTACGGCTAAATTGATGAAAAAAAACTATCTCATTCTTGCCCTTATTATTTTTGTATCAATTACGGGTTTTGGCGTTTTAACTTACGCTCAAACTTCGGGAAATCGACCTTTTGAATTTGCCTTGATTGGCGATTTGCCCTACAGTGCCGAACAGGAAGCACAATTTCCGAATTTGATTGCAGATATCAATCGATCGCCCGCAGCGTTTGTAGTCCACGACGGCGACATTAAAAACGGTTCTAGTGTCTGTGATGATGCAACTTTTGTCAGCCGCCAGCAGTTATTTGACAATTTTGAAATTCCATTTATTCTTGCCTATGGCGATAATGAATGGACGGATTGCCACCGTTCAAATAACGGCAGTTACGATCCAGTAGAAAGACTCGCTAAACTGCGGGAAATCTTCAGCCAGGGTAATCACAGTTTGGGAAAGCACACCTTAACTCTCACCCGTCAAAGCGAAAACCCGCAGTTTGCTAAATACCGCGAAAATGTTCGCTGGATTTATCATGGCGTTGTGTTTTTCGCGATTAATATGCCGGGAAGCAACAACAATCTTGGCCGCACTCCCGAAGCAGATGCAGAATATGCCGATCGCAATTGGGCTAACTTAGCCTGGATCAAAGAATGTTTTGCTTTAGCCAAACGCAGCAACAGCAAAGGAATTCTGTTAGTTGCACAGGCAAACCCGGGATTTGAATTCGATCCGACGGACAAAAGAAGAAGTGGCTACAACGATTTTATCGCAACTCTGGAAACAGAAACAGGCAATTTCCCCGGGCAGGTTGTATTCGTCCACGGCGATACTCACTATTTCCGCATCGATAAACCTTTACCCCATTTTACCGATGAGACTCAACTACCGAGAATGAAAAATTTTACTAGAGTTGAAACTTTTGGTTCTCCAAACGTGCATTGGTTGCGGGCTTTTTATGACCCGGAAAATCCTAATTTGTTTGAATTTAAACAGCAGATTGTTCCGCAAAATTAGGCTAGATAACACAATTATTAGGCAAGATCAATATTTTTTTCGCTTACCCTGAAGATAGGTAGAACCGAGTAATTTATTTATGACAATCGCAACTGGGCGCCTCACGCTGGAAGAATTTCTGAAACTGCCAGAAACCAAACCAGCCAGCGAATACATTGAAGGGGAGATTATCCAAAAACCGCTGCCGAAAACAAAGCACAGCTTATTGCGATTAAAAGCCTGCAACGAAATTAATCAGGTGACGGAAACTCCAAAGATAGCTTACGCTTTTCCAGAGTTGCAGTGTACCTTTGGCGGTCGATCGATTGTTCCAGATATTGCGGTACTATTGTGGGAACAAATTGAATTTGATGAGAGCGGTGAACCAGTAGATGATGTGCTAATTGCACCGTATTGGGCGATCGAAATTCTCTCGCCACAACAAAGCTCAAATCGCGTAACTAAAAAAATCATTCACTGTCTGCAACATAATTGTCAGTTGGGGTGGCTAATCGATCCAGACGATCGATCGATTTTAGCGTTTTTACCCAACCCACAACCGCAATTCTGCGAAGGTAGCGATGTGGTTCCTGTACCCGAAATGATTCCCCTGAATATCACCGCCGAACAGGTGTTTAGCTGGTTGAGAATGCAACAATGAATCAGGGCGATCGTCTTTTTTGTACCAATTTTAAAAATTTCCCGGTTGGGTTTGTAGTTAGGACTTTAGTCATCATCAAAACTCAGGAATGAAGTCCTTACTACAAACTAAATTCCCTATTGCCGCCACCTGTCAAATTGGTCTTCGGAACAGCCATTAATAAATTGATTGTTCACCCAACCGTCAAGGATTGTAAAAGTTTCATTAGGAGGATTACCCGAAAATCTAGCGGCAATTTTCACCCACTTACCTTGTCTGCTGACAGCCCTAACTCCGTCTCCCCTTTTCAATTTAGCAACAACCGGGTACTGATTGCCTGGGCCTTTGCGAATGTTAACAGCGCCACCTTCACCTGTAATAAACGAGCATTGAGTTTGCTTTTTTAAAGCTTCTGCTTTTGCGGGAGCCAGGCTTTGCTGCTTGCCGAAAACAGGAAAGCTGTAAAGTGAGAAGCTAAAACTTGCAACGACGGCTGCAATAAAAAAGGCTTTTGATTGAGTAAAAACTAGCATTATTTCATTTCCTTGGATTGGCTGAACTGAAGTCCTGACTATGATTTTTTTGAGAAGGGCTTCAGTCCTTACTACTAACTGTTATTTGACTGAGGCAAACCATTCGGTAACACCTTGGGCGATCGCCTCAGCTAATTTCTTTTGTTCTGTCGGATTCACAATCCATTCAAATTCTTCAGGATTGATCAGAAATCCCAATTCCATTAAAACAGATGGAGCAACGGCAGGACGAGTCATGGCTAAGTTGTTCCAGAATACACCATAGCTCGGACGGTTCAACTTGGCAACTAAATAATTGTGCAAAAAGATTGCCAAACTGTGGGCTTGCGGGTGAAACCAGAAACCGGCGACGCCTTTAGTCTTAATGGCATCCCCGTTATCCGGCAAAGCATTGTAGTGAATTGAAATGGCGATCGCAGGTTCTTCTTTTTGAATCATTTCCACCCTCGGCGGCAAATCCAAATCGACATCTTCTACCCGCGTCATTAGCACATTCGCCCCCCGATTTACCAATTCCTGTTGCACCAATTTCGACACTGTTAAAGCTACTGTTTTTTCCCTAATTCCCACTGGACTCACCGCACCAGTATCCTCCGGCCCGCCGTGTCCCGGATCGATGAGAATCTTAATTCCCGACAAGGGTTTTGCTTGCGACATAGGCATCATGCTTGTATTCGCCGGCGGGTGTTTTAAAGACAGCACTAAAGTTGTGCCGTCGTATCTCAACTTGTAACCCCACTGCTGGGTAGATTTGAGATTAAAAGTGTATTGTACTTGCAGTGGCGAGATTTGTTGCCATTCCAAACGTGAAATTACCGGGTCATCAGAGACGCGAATAATGTCAGTTTGAGCGGTGGTATTGTACAGGGTTAAAGTGAAAGTGCGTTCTCCTTCCTGCACGGTGACTGGGACGGGTGTTTCTAAGGGAAATAACACCTCTGTCCAGCCGGAAACTTGACGCGAGCTCGCGCTGCGAATAATCGATCGCGGAGGCACTGTATCCTTGACAATTCGCACTTCAGATGCTTTAATCCAAGCACCGTAATCGAGTCGAATCCATTCTCCCTCGCGCCCGATAATGGTTGCTCGCGTTCCCTTCGGCAGCGGTGTCATCCGAGAATAATCTGTACTCGCTCCGGTTCGGGCGACACCAGGACCGGCTGTTACTTCGGCTATTTCTAAGTCAGCCGGAGAAAGAATAGAAATCTTGCCAGTACCCTGTTGGCTGATAGTTTGATCGTTCATTGTTAACTCAAACGATGGCACGCCTAAATCAACTGTTTCTCCCTTAGATGAGAGGGCGTTCTCAGGGGTTTTACCGCAGCCTTGATACTGTTGGCTGCCGCCTTTTTTGATCGGGGAATTTGCGTCTAACAGTACAGATGCGTTGTCGGGTAGTTCGGCTTGCGATCGCGCTTTTAAAGGAATAGTAATGCCCGCCAATTTTACCGAAACTTGAGCATTCGCAGGTGCGATCGCCCCAAAGCAAATATATTCTCCCGGCAAACTCGCCACATCGACTTTGGGCGTCAGGGAATCTTTAGCAAAAGCGAATCCTACAGGGGCTTCCGGCTGATTCGACTCCCGCGTCACCTTAATTTTGACTTCCTGATTTTCGTAACGCAATGTAAAGAGATTTTCGCCGAGTTGCAGCGGAAAAGTCGGGGCGAAATGGCCGGATGCGGTGCGCGAAATTTGGTTGCCATTTACTAACACTTGTCCCGGTGCCGGCGCTGTACCGATTAAAAAGATGCGATCGGCTGTAGTTTTGTGGTTAGCGGGAGGATAAGCGACGAACAAAGGTTGAACGGCAACAGCTACAGAGGCGATCGCCATTATTAGACCAAACACACATAATGCTAAAAATTTTCTCATTCTATATGGCAACTAATTGAGACTCTGTTGGTTATTTATACTAGAACTTGTGCTAAACCCGGGAGAAATCTGGGAAGAAACTTAGTTTCTGAGGATTAGCCGTAAGTCCTATTTACTCTACTGGCTCAATTTTATCAGGTTTGTAGTTGCAATTGAGCGATCGGCAACATAAATTTCCGCGTCAAACCCTTAAGTTTTAATTAATTCCGAGGTCGTTCTCCACAGTTGATCCAACCGATTCGCCGGCATCGTCAAATACAAAACATCCCCCGTAGTCAAACAACAATTCAGTAAATCCCAGCCATGGAGAGTTTGACACTTAGTTTCTACATAAAGAGGCACAAAATCCGCAGACTTAGCAGCATCTTGAATGCGCTGGCCGCAGAAAGGATGTTTTGGCGTAATCAATGTGGCTAAGCAAACCCATAGACTGTCAGCAGTCATTCCGTTGCCCAAAATTCGGCCTCCAATCGCCGCCGCCGCGAAAGCAGGAGCCGCCAATTCCGTCGGGTTCAAAACTCCTTCAAACTCAAAAACTTGCTGCACCATTAAAGCAAAATGGGGGTCTTGGTTGCGAACAATAACTGATAGTTTTGGTGCCAATCCTTTAGCGCTCAAGGCAATTTCGACATTAGACATATCGCTGCTAGTAACAGCCAAAAGTGCTGTCGCTTGCTTAACATTAGCAGCTTCCAAAGTTGCGGGCAAACTGGCACTTCCCTGAATGACCGGAATTTTCATTGAGCGAGCTGTGTTCAGAAACCGGCTGTTCGGATCTTGCTCGATCACCACAATATCGTAACCGTTAGTATGCAGTTCTTTAGCAATTTGGATACCCATTCCTCCCAGTCCGCAAATAATGTAATGATTGCGCTGCGGAACTCGCGCCACATCCCAATATTCGGTAAAGCGAGTTCCCAATACATAATCGTTGAGCAGTGCGTAGCAGATGCCGATGATTCCGGCTCCAACTAACATCATGACGACGGTAAATAGTTTAATGCTTTCGGGAGCTTGTTCGGCTACTTTTTCATGGCCTCCGGCTCCGGTAATCATCCCTACTGAAAAATAGAGAGAATCGACAATTGAGATATTATCGTCAACACAAATATAGGTAGCAGTAGCAACGGCAATCATTGACAGCAGCGTCAAGACAACAATTACTGCTGCTTGGCTGTGCTGCTGAAATCTGTGCAGTCTAGTTACTGTTTTGAGCAGTTTTTGAGTTAAAGTTTTTTGGGGGCTGTGGAGAGTGGGCTGAGTGGCAACAATTAGCCGATCGCCCTGCTGACACTGCCGATCGGCAAGCACCGCCGATACTAAATCAGTTTTGTTAGCAGCGGGCAGATAATAAATTAACATTCGCGATCGATTGTCCCACAAATCGCTCAGTTTGCGATTTTTCCAAGGATGTGTTTCATCGATATATTCTTCGTGAATCGGCCAAGTGCGATCGAATAAACGCAACTGTCCTATCGCCTGACTTCCGAGAGCCGCAAAAGCAAAAACCGGAGCCGCTAACGATGAAACGCTCATGGAGGAGTGATCGGGCAAAGTGTGGTCAATCCTGTCGCCCAAGCTAGTATTGAACAATCTGTTGATGATGCGAATCTGAGGATTGAGAATCCTCGCTTGCATCAAAATTGCCAAATTTACAGCATCATCGTCTGCTGCAATTACTAAAGTGTGAGCGTTTTGAATGCCCGCCGCCAACAAGGTAGAAGCTGCTTGCAAATTACCAACAACCACATCAGAAGTTTCGCTGCGAATAGGGCGATCGCTAATACCAACCACAATCGCTCCTTGCTGTCTCAACAAACAAAAAATCTTGTGTCCCGTGTGGCCCAACCCGCAAACAATGATTCGAGGTTTCATAAAAATTTATTGGCCAGCCAATTTCGGAGCTGTCCTTGTAGTTTTATTTACCATTGTTGACTGTCGTGGCTTTGCAGAATGTAGCTAAAAACACTATCTAGGATGCTTGTGTCACAGTCTCGAAGTTTTGGAAACAAGGACACGGCAGTGCCGTTTCCCTACTCCCAAAATAATCGTAGCTTGCGGGGAGGCACGCCATCGCCCTGTTAGTAACAATATCTTTTGTTTTCGTTGGGTTTTGATTGTCTTTTGGAGGTGCGTTTATGTCCTAGGAGGGTGGAGATGATGATGCAGCGTTGGCTGTTTCTTAAGTTGGGATGATATAGCGTTAGGGTTCCTTTGGCTCTGATACTGGTTAGAGTGCAGTCGTGGTCGCTTCGAGATACGGGGCAACCTCTGTGATTGAACATGACTCGCCGGATTGTGCCGTTTTCTTTTTGCTCGTTGTTTTCATTTACTTGGAGCACTGTTGTTTCATCTGGATCTATTTGAATTTGCGGTTCTAACTCTTTCCATTGGTTGGCTGGTATTTGGGCTGGGGGAATGTCGGCTGGGTGAACGGCTATTTGTACGTTTTGTCCTACTTGTTTGAAGCTGGCTTGCCATGAAATTTTGTCACGTTTGGCGTTGCTGTGGGCAAGTTCCATTGCCGAATAAGCCCGATCGACTGATACCTTCAACCGCTGGTTGTTGATGAACATTAGCCAAGACGGGGTGACGATCGCAGAAAATATCCCTATGATTAAAATAATTATCAATAGCTCAATCATTGTAAAACCTGCGGCAGGTGTAGTGGCTCTGCCTTTGAGCGTTTTATATATTGACACGTAGATGCACTCCCTGATATTTAGCTGGCCTAAAAAAACAGCTAGGAGGAGCTATTTTTTCTTGGGTATATTTTAACTTTTGGGTTGGGTGAGTGTGTAGATCGGTATTTACTGAAAATTTATGCGAATTTAAATGCGGGTAAGGAAACGGTAGTCAGGAAATCGGGGTAGGGAAACGGCACTCCCGTGTCCTCTATATCCCAATACGGTTCAGTTAACACTGTTAATTCCCCGGAGATCCCCCTCGCATCCCCCTTAAGAAGGGGGACTTTGAGCAACTTCTTGTCCCCCCCTTTTTAAGGGGGGCTAGGGGGGATCGGTCTTATCTGAACCGTATTGCTCTGTATCCTGTCTGCAATCCGAAACGATATCTCTACAGCAAATTTGTCGATCGCCCGATCGCATAAATTCCCCGATCGCATAAATCGCCCGATCGCATAAATCGCCCGATCGCATAAATTGCCCCAATAAATGCCCGATCGCGTAAATCGTTTGTGTTGATTCGATCGCCCGCTGTGGATGAGAGTCGAGCGCCCGATCGCTAAATTTGGGTTTTCACCCAAGATCGAAAGGCTTTCATGGCGACGTTTCTGCCGGCTGTTTTGCTTTGTTCTAAATACTGGGGGATGAGCTCGGTGATGGGGAAGTTGGGAAACTGGAGACTGCGATCGGACTGTATGTATTTTCCCTCTTGCAATACGCTGATTAGCAGGTTGTGGCCATTGTAGCGCCACAATTCGGGAACTCCTAATGCTTCGTAGTTGTTGAACTGAGTGCGGGAGGTGAGGTCGATTTCTATGGCTAAATCGGGAGGTGGGTCTGTTTCTAAGTCGATGCGGTTTTTGCCTCTGACTGCCGCTTCGTTTTGGATGTAGAAACAGGTATCTGGTTCTACTCCTTGAGCCATTTTTTGATTTTTGAATGTGGTGGAACCCAGAGACCAAAATTCCATACCAAGTTCTTCGAGTAGTGCTTCGACTAAGTTACCAATCAGGACTTTACCAATTTCGTGTTCGGGGAGGGGAACCATGATTTCTAATGTTCCTTTGCTGTAGGAAAGTCGGGATGCGCGACTTTCTCCCAATTCTGTTAGTAGGGTTTCAAACATCGGCCAGGTTATGTCTTTGAGTAATAGTTGATTTCCTGGCTGGATGATTATTTGTTTTAGTTCTAACTGCATATTTTGACGGTTTTAATAGGATTTGGAATATAAAATAATTTAAGTTAATAGATTTTAGCAATTCTGCATTTATACGGAATTGATGTTAGAGATTAAGATTAAATTTATTGAAAGCTATTAGGGGCACCCAGTTACGGGATCATTTCCTTCAGCAGTCCTCATTCCTCCTATGATAGTTTCTACCCTCGCGCACTGCTTAGCACCACCGCCAGATGGAGCAACTGTGACCACAAACGGAGTTGTGGAGGGATTGCCTTGGTAGTCAAAAACGAGCGATGATTTTTTAGGATCTGTAGAATCAGGTTTATTAAAGATAAGTGCAATAGTGCCGGGCTTAATTTCGCCTCCACCATTTAACGTCTGCGTACTACCTCCCGTAGCTACTGGCGGGTCAAACTTAACTTTTGGCGGATCGACAGTTGTATCAAATGTAATTGTGACACTGCTCTTAGTTCGCTTTGCTTCGCTTTGTGCAAGTCGTAATGATTGGAAAACACGATCGTTCACAGTGCGAACTCTTTGTCTGTTGATGAATGCCAGCCAACTCGGAGCGGCGATCGAACTTAATATACCTATGATTAACGCTATCACCAGCACTTCTAGAAGCGTGAATCCTCCATCATCTTTTCTGGATGCAGTTTTGTTAAAATTAGGGCTGGGCTTGGCAGCCGAGTTATGCAAAAGTTTTAATAATATTGGTGGGGTTTTCATGGTAATCTCCTATGTTTTATCGGCGGGCGGCGATGCGGAAATGTGTTTCAGAAATCAGTTATTTTCCTAACCCACCTAAACCTTGTACTTGCACAGTTGCTGTTGGGAAATATGCCGATTTATTGGCATCATAATCAGCATCGGTTTGAATGCGGCGGAGGCTGTTTCCTCTGATCGTAACTCTGGCTATGTTTTTAGATGTATCAACACAACTGTAAAAGCTGTGGTTTGAGGCGTCTGTTATTAGTAAATCGTTTGCATTGAATGTTGCTGGTGGTGGTGGAGGTGTTACGGCAAGAAGAGTTTGACACTGAGTTCCGGTTGGTATTGGAACATTAGTGCTACTGTAGTGGATGTAATTAACCAATACTTCAGGAGCGGGAAAATTGGCTCCCATAGTCACATTTACTGTGGGCTTACTAAAGTCAAAGTCTTTATTAAAGGCCTCACTGCCTTTTTGAGAATCACTTAAATCTGCCGCATCGTAATAAGGTTTTGTGACATCTGTTGTGTAGGGATTTCTAACTGGCTCCCTAATTTCATAGCGAGCAATACGGGTAGGACAATTGCCTCCTGAAGGCTGACACCAAATAGAGTTAGGAGTAGTATCTCTAATCTGGTAGTATGCCACTAAGGATAGTACGTAAGTATCGTTGCACTCACCTGCTGTACCTGTTAGTGCAGCGGGGTTACAATTACTTGGTTTAGGAGTCAATGTGGCATTAACAGGTACAGAATTTTTAATTTGCTGTCGCTTCCAGAAAACTAGAATTGGAGTACCTGTGGTATTTGCAGGAGGAGGAGGAAGTTTAGCAGCAGTGATAGCAGTGATTCCCGCCTGATCGTAAATATAAATAGCTTGGCTCAAATCTTGGGAGATGAAATCAACTGCCGCCTGAAGGTCTTGCTCGGTATTTGACTTGACTTGTTCCCTCCTGTCGGTATTCAGCATATCGACTACAAAACTGAGCATCGGCGTAATGATTAAAAACGCCATAATTGCTCCGACTAATAGCTCGACCAGAGTCATGCCCTTGTCTGTTTGAGCTGGCCCGGAGCGGTGGCGCTGGTGCTGACTTTTGAGAAGCAACCTGAGTAAAGTTTTCATTTTGACGGTTTCCTCTGCCAAATGGGGGGAGCGATTTTAAATTTAATAACGGGGACTTTGATGATTACTGACAGCCTGTGGCGCCATTGATATTGGTGCGAGTACAAAAATTGTTGTAAGCACCTTGTCGATCGCTAGCACCTATTTCTGTTCTCATTTCTACCAAAGGCGCTCGGAGATTTCCCAGCCCTGCGGTAGTAATTCCTTGCTGTGCTTTTAGATTCTTCTGAGTTGTTAGTGTCCCGACGCCACTAGCAAAAGAATTAGCCCTGTAAACCCGAACAATTAAGCTGTAGCCTGTTTTTGCCGGATTTGTAGCAGCGGGTAAGTTGTTATAGTAGTAGCCCTGAACTACAAGGTCTTGATTGCTGTCAGACTCACACTTTTCAGTTACCTCTTTTTTGTCTATGTCTATGCAGTAAAGAGCGCTGATGTCGGTTGGGGCGGCAGTGTCCTCTAATTTATTGCCGGTTGTGGACGGATCAGGAAACCCCTTACTACCTTTTTTGAGCGCCTCTGACCTGAGCGCCTCAATATAGGTTTTGGCGGCTTGAGTGGCCATTTCTATCCGTTTGGCTTGGACGCGAGTTGCTACTGAGAAAGCCATCACAGGGGCGATCGCAATCATCAGCACCGAAACTACAATCATCGCTACCAATGACTCGATAATCGTGTAACCGGCTTCTTGAGACTTATCTGAACTACTTTGTGGCTGTTGGCGTTTGATCATAGTAAGCACTCCGCATTTGGAACTCAGGAATGTGAGGGTTTAAAGGTCAGGGAAGTTAAGGACAGCCTGCTGGTTTAGTAGCGCCGTCATTGACAGCATATATTCCAGATGGCTGGCGATCATTATTGTTCAATTTTTCAGCGCACATTAAAGTTTTTACCCAATCATCATCCCGGCTGATTTCTCTGAAGTATTCGTCAGGTTTTTTCTGAGAAGCAGGGAGAGTGAATTTTTGGGCAAACAAATCAGGCGGCTGTGAAAGCAAACCTACATCAAATCCCCATTCCCGAGTGGGTGGAACAAAATAGCCAACCTTGCCACCAAAGTTGTCTATTTTGTAAGTGGTGGGATTGCTTGCAGTGTCGAATACCGGGGTATTATTAAGAACTGATTGGTAGGGAGCAGTTGCGTAAGCACTGCGCTTGAATTGGATAAACGAACCTGCGATTATGTTAGTTAGGTCTTTCCAATTTTCCACAAAGCGCGGTAAGTTTTGCAGACCACCATTGAAATCGCCAAGGGTGGCAGAGATAGCCCGTGAAGGAACGTCATTGGAGGCGACTATGAGGTTAAACTCGGTAGTTCGTGCTTTTTGTACCCATCGCATTTCGTTGCCGAAGGTGCCTGGTCCAGGGGCAGCACCAGTCGCCGGTTGAGAATTTGTGGCCTGAATCTGCAAAGTAGGTCTTAGCTGTGGCTGCTCCACTGTATTAGGAACTCCGCCACTAACTGTTGGTAATTTGGCGTAAAACAGAGGTTTATCATTGCCATAGTCCATTCCTCCTGTTCGATTAGCAGTGGTGGTGGTCGCATACCAAAGAGCGTTGGGTTTGGGCTCAGGCTGACCCGCGTCGGTGGATACACTAAGCGGACCACTAGATATGGTTACATTGACGCTATTTCCTGCAGCGTAGTGAGCTACCTTGCTACTATTATTAATTCCCAGGGCCACAGGGATAGTGCCATCCAGTACCAGTTTATTTTGGTTAGCACCTGAGCTGTTTCGCAAAAATGCTACGCGACGGGGATATCTGCGATCGGCTGGATCTAGAGCTGGTGTAGCTGTTGTACCTGATAAAACTTTAGCGAGATCTGTACCTGCTGGGACAGCGCTTGCCGGTTCTATTTCACCATTAAATTCCCCAACCGCACCAGCATCAATACCAACTACCCAGTCATTAGGCCCGCAAGCTGAAACAGGCAACTTCCGGCAGATTTCCATCACATATTCTGGAAAACTAGCCCGTCGCTGAACTGGCGTCACGAAATTGTTGAAGTATGAACTATTGGGTGCAGCACCTGTGGTAGTCCTGTAGTTTGTGTCTGTTGGTGTAACGCTAGTCCCCGCGCTTTGCCCGAACTTTTCTTGGTTTGTAATGTCAAAAGCAGCACCGCTACTCAAACCGTTAGTGACGTAGTTGTTAGCACCGAAACCGTTAATCCTGCGAGCTGCTTTAGCCGTTACATCGGTTTCTTTAACAGTCGGATCGGTCTTATTCCCATTGCCATTGAGGTCAAAGTCGAAGCTAACTTCACTAACTGTATTAGTACCTAGACTGCCATTTCCATCGAAGTCATAGCCCACAATCGTGGTACCTGCATTATTTCTCAGGTCAAAATCTCCGTGATTGCGGACACCGTACCGGAAGCCTTCCTGTAAATTAGCTGACACCGGCTCAGAGAGTAGGGTAATCGCATCCGAGAGGACTGTTGCCGCTCGCCAATTATCGCTGCCAGAACATTTACCAGGGTATCGAGGATCGCCGAGGCGACAAGCAAAATTGGGATCTAGGTTGCCAGCCGGGCGGCCGTAGAAATCGCTCGGAGTCCAACTAAAAGTCCCTGTAAATTCCCTCTTGGTGTGTTTGTTAAATTCACCTTGGATGTATACCGGCAGGTTAGAAGTCAACAGCAGACCCTTCTCTTTGAGTACGTCTGTCACCGTGCTTACAGTTGTTGGACGACCCAAGCTAGATCCGTTAATCAGCATAATTCCGTGGGGGCGGCGGCTGGGGTCTAGGCGAGAATCTGTTGAGCTGCTTAGCTGGCTGCGGGTTGTATCTATGGCATTGCCCAGACTATTCGGAGTACGATCGCTGCGATCGGGTGCTGCATCATCACGGCTGGCGTAAATTAGGCCGCTGTAAGGCAGCATATACTCTGGGTTAAGGGCGTTGATCTTGGGTAATCGGTTGTAGGCGATCGAATTTTTCTTCCGGAGTTTATCAATATCTAATTGCGTGACTCGGATTTCTAGGGGTTGTCTTTCTGCTAGCGGAAGGTCGTAATTTCCTGTTAGCTTGGCGCTCTGAGCGCCACCACCCAAAGGACTGCTGAGGCTATAAGTCTCGTCCACTGCTGTGGCTGGGTTGTCCTTGTCGATCGCCTTAACTTCCCTAGGATTGAGAAAAGCCACTTCTCGAATTGTCCCGTGATCCAGATAGGTAGTAGAAATGTCCGCTGTCGGATTGGCCAAAATTTTAAAAGAGCAAAGAGTAGAGTCGATCGCAGCTTTTTCCGACAAGCTACGTTCCGTGTCAACCTTCTGCAAAGCCTTCCTTAAGTTCTCATTGACAAACCGACCGTCGGGGAAAACGATACTGGCTTGATAGTTCAAGCGTTGCTCTGTTGTTCCTGCAGCCAGTGGTGGCAGACTCGATGCGTCTGTCTGGAGAGCCGCCGTCAAAATTGCACCTATCGCCGATCTTCCTGTTGGAGGGCCGTAGACGATGCCGTTGTTGGATTTACCATTTGCGTTTTGTCCCGATGGTAAACCTGGACGATTGAGACTGGAATCAAATAGAGTTGTACCTTTGCTGTATCGGTAGCTCGGATCGTAATAGCTGCTGACACAAGCCAGCGGGGTATCAGCTAATTTAGCAGCTTGATCGCTTGTGTTGTCGGCGTAGTGATAGATGGCACTTGCGCGCATCCGCAAGTCACCCTTAGCATACTGGGGAGTCTTGGGGTCAATGGTAATGGCTGCTCCTCCCGCTGGAGTTCCGTCGATGGGGAGAGCCTGCCAACTGGTAAGCGACAAAGGAACCCAGCCTATAGGACCAGCAGCAGTGTTATTGTTATACACTTGAGAATTCGGGCCCGGTGACATCGGCATGGAGTCGGGCCAAACCACGGGAAACTTTTCTACAGCAGTAGTTGCTGGATCGTCGTAAAACTGCGATACAGCACCACCAACCGGGTTTAAGACTTGAGGAGGTGGCAGAAAAGAGTTTGTGCGCTCGTAAACCCCCGCACCCGTAATTACCCGCAATCCGCCAATGCCATCAACTGCTGTTTGAGGTGCTTGGGCCGCACTTTTTTCCCAGAACCCGTCCCTCTCTGCTCCCCCTACATCAGCGAACTGCTTCACTTGGGGTTCTCGGTAGCGTTGGCCCCCATCCAGCCAATTAACTCCTGTTAATGTGTCTCTTCCTTCCTCACCTTCACCCACAAATTTGGGAGGGTTCAAATCGCTTCTCCACCTCAGTGCTGGTAGATTGTTCCCTACTACTATGCGATCGCCTAACTCGGATTCTTTATTATCTTCCTCTACCTTTTCGGGGCTGTTGGCTTTCAGCCTGACACTTGTTGTATCGAGTTTAGTGTTGCTGTCCAAAGGCATAACCCAGGCATCCACCGGTCGCAGTCCCTCCCCGGTACCGCCGAAGGGAGATGTAGTCACCACTTTTGTTGTAGGGTTAACAAAGCCAGCCAATGCGTCTCCAGTGGCCGGCACTTCTGCAAAAGGCACTTTCCGTGTCCGCAATCTAAAGTAAGATTCCAGGTTCTCTCGGCGAATCTCCTTTTGACGATCGGCGCTGGGAGGAGTGGGGTCAGTTTCTTCTTGAACTTGTGTGTTAAAGGCATTTTGAACTTCCTGGGGATCGGAAGCAGCGGGATTTTTTTCCTGTTCGGAAACTAACAGACCGATGCGATCGGAATAAGCCTTGTTATTGTACATCACCCCCAAAGCACCATCTTTGTAGGCTACAGATTGGTCGCTGCCGCCTTTGATTGCTTTTGTGGTGACTGGATCGTTAGCCTCTTTCCCAAATAGATGAACGGCTACGTCTTTGCCAGTGTTGTCATTACCTCCCGACCAGCCGTTAACCACATTACCACTAATGACTATTTTGCTATTTTCTAGGTTGTAGAAACAAGATTCTTTGCTGCTAACGAGATAGAACGCCACCGGGCCTGTATTCGTGTTGGTGACCATAAAATTACTGTTAGTAAATATCCGTCCGTTCAGACGCAGCGCCGGGCCGGGAGATACTTCTAAATCATCTTCATAAACCACCGCATTATTTTGTAGTGGAATGCGTTTTTGGTCTTGTTGGTACTCCAAAGCTGAGAAACTTTGAGTTCCTTTAAATGTTTCGTAGTTGGCTGCTGAAGCGACTCCCGTAATATTAGTTATCGGCACGTTCACTGTGTAAACAAAGAAGCTTTTTTTGAGTACGCCCTCTCCTTTGTACCAGTCCGTAGTGCCTACCAAACTAGCGCTAGTACCTGTTGCTGCTTTGCAGATCGCGCTGAGAGAACCTTGGCTTGCCATCGGAGGGGTTCTGGCTTCTAAAGCCTTTCTAGCTCTATTAAACTCTCCTGTGGCCGGATCGCGAGGTGGGCTGCGAAAAAATATTCCGTATAGAGTGTAAGTATCAAATTTACCATTGTTGTCAGTATCTACAGGGAACCTCCAAGCGGTATTTATCCTCTCGCTTTCATTAATTTTAGTTAGATCTGTAGGTGGAGGATTAATTGCATTTGAATTATCAAGATCAAATTTTATCTGTAGAACATCCTCATCTCCAAATTTAAAGCGATCTGAATCCATCCCTTGGTAAACGCTCAAGTCTGATGGTGTATCAAGTGTTCCGCTTCCTTGAGGGGATAAGGCATACTGAATTTTGGCTTTTGCCCGATCGAGCGCGGGAGTCGCGGCCGCCAGCACCTGCTGGTTCACGCGCACGTTACGCGCCGTATTGGCCCGATCGAACGATCGTAGCGTAATCGCCACTGTCAACAAAATCACTACCAGCAACACCATCGTCACCGTCGGCAGCACAAACCCCGCCATCGGTAGTCTTGCCCTGCGGCCCATAGCCATCAGCGCTTGCAGCATTGCTCTCATCAGCCGCTTCGCCCCGGATCTGGTAACACCAGCAATCCGCCGCAGCAGGGATACGATAACTTTGGATAATTTGCTCTTAAACATTGACGCCTTCCTGAATAATTTCAGAGATGGTATTGCAGGTAGTTACTGCTCGACAGTACAATCCCATCTTTATAGTTCCCATTTTTTGTAACTTACATATCAGCCTCTTGCACAAATTTAAATCTGTACTTTGGCTGAAAAATCAAACCCACACACCCCCAACCAAAACCACCGCCGATCATATATTTTTCAGCGAAAGATTTGCCCAGCAAGGATGAGATTTCCCTAACTCCACTCTAATCTAGTTAAATAGAAATGTCAGTACCAAGAGCGTGAGTGAATTAGATCACCCCAAAACAGTGATCGCGATCTTATCCGACGTATTGCCCAGCCCTTGCGGAATTTGTTTGTGTGTTCGCCTTGCTAGCAGTTTCAATCACCGGAATCTACAATCAAGATCGGGCAATGGAATTATGGTTAGGCCTATCGGTGCAATCAAATCTAAATTGGGCGATCGAATTTTCGTAATGCGTCCAAGTGCGATCGAATTTCCATTTTACCTTCCGGGGCACTGTCAGTACAAGTGCAAAATATAAAACATACAACCCATGAAACAAACTCCCAAACCCCCCGACTTCATCATCATCGGTGCCCAAAAAGGCGGCACAACATCTCTGTACAATTACCTAATCCAACATCCCCAAATCGCCCCCGCCGCCCAAAAAGAAATCCATTACTTCGACTTGAACTTCGATCAAAGCTGGGAGTGGTACTGTTCCCAATTTCCCCAGCCCCCAACAGGCGAAAACCTACTAACCGGAGAAGCCAGCCCCTACTACATCTGTCACCCCCAAGTTTCCCAGCGAATTTATGATTTATGTCCCAAAGTTAAAATAATCGCCCTGCTGAGAAACCCCGTAGAACGCGCAATTTCCCACTATTATTACTATATCAAAATAGGCTACGAATCTCTCTCATTAGAAGAAGCGATCGCCGCCGAACCCGAAAGACTCAAAGGCGAAATAGAAAAACTCCTAGCCAACCCCAAATATTATAGTTACGAACACCAACACCACAGCTATCTAGCCCGCGGCATTTACGCAGATCAACTTCCAGCCTGGATGAAACTTTTTCCCAAATCACAACTTTTAATCCTCAAAAGCGAAGATTTATATACCAATCCCTGTGGCACATACAACAGCGTGTTAGAATTTCTAGACTTGCAGCCTCACCAACTACAAACCTACCAAAAGTACAACGCCACCCAATATCCCCCCATCAGCGACACAGTATACGAGCAATTGAAAGCATATTTTCGATCGCACAATCAGAGATTAGCCGAAATGTGCGATCGAGATTTCGGCTGGGATTAATCAATATCTCTCCCTTGCATCAAAGTATCGCTCCCCCTCCCATCGGAAAGCTCCCTCTTGTCCCCCCCTTATTAAGGGGGGTTAGGGGGGATCGAAACGAAGGTATAAACGAGAAATACATGAGGACTTTAAATACTCATCCCCCTTAATAAGAGGCGTTAGGGGCGATCGAAACGAAGGTATAAACGAGACATATTCCTGATTAAGGGGCGAAAAGAGCGATCGAACTCCACCTTACTACTTAGCCCCTCGATCCCCCCTAGCCCCCCTTAACAAGGGGGGACAAGAGCGCCCATTATATAAATCTTTTGCTAAAAATATCTTGACATCCCAGTCTCCCTGTGCTAGCTTGTCGAATAGTATTGTGTTTAATCCACAAATCGCAGCACTTCACCTATGTTCACAGCCAACAGCAATTTTTATTTTTGGTACTGGAGAGTTCGCCCGGAGTGAATTTACAATTCACTGTGAACATCCGGGCGAACCGCAGATTAACACCTGCGGTTTTGTTTTTTCTAGTTCTTTTCCCAACAACCAATCGAGTACAAGCGAAAACAGCAATGACATTATTCAGTAACTGGTACTACGGCTTTTATTTTTGGCCCCACAGGAGTTCTGGGTAAATTGTCGCGCTGTCTTTTCGCACCAACCCGGAACTCCTAAAAGTTCCGGGTTTTTTTGTTGTCAACCACCCACTTAAATTTCCCGGAGAATACCCTCATGTTAGAAGCCAAACTCGTAACCAAATCTCATCCCGAACACCAAACAATTGTCAAACTCTCACAAACAGTCTCAGTCGGCGGCACAGAATTATTAATCATCGGTGGCCCCTGTACCGTCGAAAGTTCCCAACAAATGGAAACAGTCGCCCGCCAACTCTCCGCCGCATCCGTGCAAGCTTTGCGAGGCGGAGTCTACAAACCCCGCACATCTCCCTATGCTTTCCAAGGGATGGGAATTGAGGGACTGGAAATTTTAGCCGATGTCAGCCGGCGTTACGGTTTACCCGTGGTGACAGAGGTAATGTCGATCGCCCAAATCGAGCCAGTTGTCACCTATGCTGATATGCTGCAAATAGGTAGTCGCAATATGCAAAACTTCGAGTTACTAAAGGCGATCGGTCAAGCCGGAAAACCAGTCCTCCTAAAACGCGGCTTGTCAGCCACAATCGAAGAATTTGTCATGGCCGCCGAATACATTGTCAGTCACGGAAATCCTGATGTAGTTATGTGCGAAAGAGGCATCCGCAGCTTCGACAATTACACGCGCAATGTATTAGATTTGGGTGCAGTCGTAGCGCTGAAACAGTTAACTCATTTGCCAGTAATTGTAGATCCTTCTCACGCCGTCGGCAAGCGAGAATTAGTCGCACCACTAGCCAAAGCAGCGGTTGCTTGCGGTGCAGACGGGTTAATTATTGAGTGTCACCCGCAACCAGAAAAATCGGTTTCTGACGCGCGGCAAGCTCTTTCTTTGGCAGATATGGTAGATTTAGTTGCGAGTTTGCGGGCTGTAGCGGCCGCCGTTGGGCGGTGCCTACCTGAGATTAATTTGCCGACCCAGGTATTAAGTTTGAAGTGATATTCGTACCAGATAATGTATAACTTTTAACGTCAAACTCTACAGTCGGTTTTAACCGAATTGAGCTTTGAGGCAGGGGTTTAAACCCCTGCCGAAATCGGGAAAAGCGCGTGTTTCACCAATTTAGATTAAAATAAAAAATAATACTGTCATCTACGAAAATTTGCTTAATTATGGCAATACTACTTAACGTTCCCTCGATCGTCTGCTCTGGCTGCGCTGATACAATTACCAAAGCCATCAAAACTGTTGACTCCGGTGCTACTGTGAATGTAGATGTCGCAGCTAAGACTGTTACAGTAGAAGCTCAAGCTTCTGAAGAGTCAATTACACAGGCGGTTGTTGCTACGGGCCACACCGTCGAAGATTGATATTGAGTTTACAGCAGGCAGCCAGAAACCGGGTTTGATGGGCGAGAATACTTCCTTACAGCCTGTATATACGGCAAAAAACCCGGTTATGAAGGTTTACACCAGGAATGGGTGGGTTAGAAAATAGCTTCGAGGCGAGCGATATTAGTCAACCTGCCCCATGCTCAAAAGCTTATTCTGCTTCGTCTAAGTGTTCGGCGACTGCTTGGTAAAGTTCCAAAACGTGGCGATCAAGTAAACTATAAAAAACTTGTCTCCCAACCTTGCGGTAGCTTACCAACCGCATCGCCCGCAATGCCCGCAACTGGTGCGATACTGCTGATTCGCTCATACTCAACGCCGCAGCCAAGTCGCACACGCACAGTTCTTGTTTTGCCAAAACTGACAGCAGCCGCAGGCGATTCGCATCTCCCAAAAGACTGAAAAACTCTGCCATCCGCTGGGCTTTTGCGGTGTTGAGAACTTGTGTTTGGATGTCCCCCGCCCGCCAACAGTCAACTAAGTGCGATGAATCGCACGTTGGTGTATCGTTTTCTTGGTGAGGCTGACTTATCGCTCCATTAACAGCAGAGTTGGGTGACATCTTTTCCCGGCTAGTTTTAATTCTCATTTTCATTTTAGTGCGATCGGCAAACCTTTTGTTACAAAAGTTTTACATTCCCTTGACTAATGTCTGAATATGTGTTCAGATATTAGTAGAGACAAACAACCCCACCAGGAGAATCTAAAGTATGACTACCGCCACCCAAACAAAATGTGCCTGTCCTTCATGCGTGTGTGTTGTTAGCCTCAGTTCCCCCATAGAAAAAGACGGCAAACAATACTGTTCCAGTGCTTGCGCTGACGGCCACCCCAACGGCCAAGGCTGCGGCCACGCCGGCTGCGAGTGCCACAAGTAAATATTCGGCTTCACCAAAGATTAATCAACCACTCTAAAACCTATCTAAAGGGAGATGCGAACAGCGCATTTCCCAATTTTTGTGCTTTTAGGTTAAAGAAAAGTTAAAATAAAGCTAACTTAAGGTTAAGACTGCATTAATAGACTAAATACAGAGCGAAAAAGCACAATTGCTACTTACGCAATACAATAGAAGCAAGTTAGCGCCGCGATACTGAGTACCCATAGTGCTATTAAAAGCAGAGACCGAACCAAAAGTTGAATACCAAAAGTTTAATTAGGAGGGGGCAATGAAAGAGCGGGAAGATTTTTTACATCCTCGCAATCGCTACTACGGTGATTTCACGCCAGAAAACTTGGCGTTTAATGCCAACTTGCAGGAGTTTGCTCAAAAAATAACTTATATTTGCTCGCTGGAAACAGGGGGGAAAATTAGCGCTGAGAAAGCCTATAAAGATATTAAGATGCTTTGGAAAGACTTAAAATCCTCTAAAAAGCAATTGGGAATTGGCCAAAAACCCCCCAGTACCGACGAGCCAAATTCACCTTAAAGTCATCGCAGCAAACGCAGCGTTTGCAATCGAAAACCCCTGCGATTGCGAGCGCTGCGTTTTGCTGCGTACCCAAAAAATATAAGGCAATACGCTTGGGTTAAAACTATTTATTCCTCGGAGATTCCCCTCGCATCCCCCTGGTTGTTGGGGGACGCAAGAGTAAGTTCTTGTCCCCCCCTTAAAAAGGGGCGCGCCAGGGAGAGCGAGCTTAACTGAACCGTATTGAAATGTAAAGTGCTTGCTAGGCGCACTTTAGGAAGTCTATGGTTTGGGATTTGGTGCAGTTTCTCCTGCAAAGGCAGTACAATTACCACCGAGGCCAGAAATAATCGTGCAAGTATTAGTTTTCAGCATTCCCTGATATGTATCAGCACCAGTGCCGGGGCCACCCAACTCGTCGCTGTAGAGTTCCTTGTCGGAAATTTTGACATTTGCCTCCCTCGCCACAGTCTGCATCAACTTCGGATTAGTTGTAGTTTCCGCAAAAATTGTCGGCACTCCCGCGGTCTTAATTTCTGAGGACAATTCGGCAATTCTTGCTGCTGTGGGCTGTTCCTCTGTCGTCACACCTTGCAAAGCTCCAGCAATCTCCAAACCGTAAGCATCGGCATAGTAAGTCAGAGCATCGTGAGTTGTTACTAATTTGCGTTTTTGGGCGGGAATTGTCGCAATCTGAGCTTTTATCCAAGTATCTATTTTTTGCAAATTATCTGTTAAGATTGCTGCCTTTTTAGTATAAATTTGAGCATGGGTGGGAGAAATTTTGATCAATTCATCGCGAATAATTTCTACCATACGGATGCCATTTTGAGGGTTATGCCAAACGTGAGGGTCAGGGACTTTTTCGCCTTCTGCATCGGGTTTGTTTTCCGCTTTCTCTTCACCTTGTTCGTGCTCATGTTTGCCCATCAACGGTTTAGGAACAGCGAGTTCGTGGACGGCGATTTTGGGGGCGGAATTACTGCTAGATTCAATTAGCTTAATGATGCTGGGTTCGTGGTTGTAGCCACCGTATAAAATCAGATTTGCTGTTTCAATCGCTTTGCGGTCTTCCGGCTTGGTTTGGTAGGCGTGGGGGTCGTCTCCCGGCTTGATTAGACAGGTGGTGTCGATCGAACTTTGAGCAATTTCTTTAGTTATGTCGCAAATAACGCCAGTTGTGGCGACGACTTTTGGCAAGTTGGCGGCCCGACTGGCTTGAGTTTGAGTGGCGGCGGGACTCTCGGGCGTCCAATTGCTGGCGTTCTGTCCTCCACTGCACCCAACCACTCCGCAGCCAATTGCCAAAACAGTCGCACCCCACAATCTGGCGGTTTTTCCAGGCAACTTCTTTAACATTTTCACCTTTGGAACGATAATCGTTATTGCTTTTTCGAGTTATCCTATTCTAGTAGCTACGAACAAGAATCGTTCTCAAAATCTCTAATTATGCTAGAAGTGCAAGACTTGGCTGTCAATTATCGCGGAGTTTCGGCCCTCAACAGCGTGAATTTCCATTTAGAATCGGGGCAATTAACTGGTGTGTTCGGCCCCAACGGCGCGGGGAAAAGCACGATGGTGAAAGCCATGTTGGGATTGATCCCGGCCTGTCGGGGTTTGGTAAAATATCAGGGGCGGTTGTTGAAAAAACAGTTGTCGCGGGTGGCTTATGTGCCGCAGCGATCGCAAATTGACTGGGATTATCCGATTACGGTGTGGAATGCGGTGATGATGGCGCGAACCGTTCAGACTGGTTGGTTTCGCAGCCCCTCGAAGCAGTCGCAAGAATTGGTCAAAGCTGCTTTGCTGCGGGTGGGAATGTGGGATTTGCGCGATCGGCAAATTGGCGAACTGTCTGGCGGGCAGCAGCAGCGGATTTTCTTAGCAAGGTCGATCGCCCAACAAGCCGATTTATTCTTCTTCGACGAACCTTTTAACGCGATCGACAAAGCCACCGAAGAAATTATTTTCGATATTTTTGCTGAACTAAAATCTGAAAATAAAACCTTGCTAGTAATCAGCCACGATTTAGGCGAAACATTAAAACAGTACGACAATTTATTATTGCTAAATAAGCAGTTAATTGCAACTGGTTCCTGCCGGGAAGTCCTCACCGCAGCCAATATTCAAAAAGCCTATGGATACGATTTAAGTTTAGTTTCAGCGTAAGCAAAAAAAGATTTATCTTTAAAATTGATTCTGGCACAGGCGTCCCGCCTGTGCAGTTGATGGCGGGACGGGCGTCCCGCCTGTGCAGTTGATTGTGGCACGGGCGTCCCGCCTGTGCAGTTGATTGTAGTTGAAAAAATCCTATTATTGACCTAATTCAATGTTAAACCTACTAATTGAGCCACTCAACTTCGAGTTCATGCGAAATGCGATCGCCGTCGGCATTTTGCTAGGAATTCTCTGCGCGGTTGTCGGCTCCTACTTGATTGTACAGCAAATGGGAATGATGGTTGACATGATTGCCCATTCAGTATTAGCAGGATTGCCAGTAGCTTTTTCTTTAGGTTTCAATATTTCGATCGGCGCGTTTATATCGGGAATTATCAGCGCGGTAATTATGGCGTGGATTCAATCCCAATCTCGTTTAAAAATTGATGCTGTGATGGCATTAATTTTATCTACTTTCTTAGCAATTAGCGTCACGCTAATTAGCCTGTTGCGGACAACCAAATTAGATTTAGACGGGTTTTTGTTCGGGAATATCTTGTCAGTTGCACCTGCTGACGTGCAGCAGACTTTTGTCATAACTTTGATTATTTTGGTAGCGGTTAAACTCCTTTACAAAGAACTGCTATTCTATACTTTTGACCCGCTGGGGGCGCAAGCGTCCGGTTTGCCTGTAAACTGGATTTATTTGGGGATGATTTCGGCGATTACGCTGACGATTGTTGCGAGTTTGCAAACTGTGGGGGCGTTGTTAGTAATTTCTCTGTTAATCGGGCCGGGAATAACGGCGTATTTGTTGGTAAAAGAGCTACATTTAATGATGGGATTGGGAGCTATTATTGGGATTACAGCTAGCGTGACGGGTATGTATCTCAGCTATTATTTTAATATGCCGTCTGGGGCGGCAATTGTATTAGTTATTTTTGGGTTATTTTTAGGGGCCTTGCTGTTCAGTCCCAGTCAAGGAATTTTGACAAGAAAGAGAGGATAACAGTCCTGGACGCACTCTATCTGTTGGGCGATTGCTCGGTCGAGTTTATTTACTTCGTTCCAAATTTGGTAGAACGGGTGTTTCAGCAGGTGGTTTTGGTCGAGAATACTGTAGAGTTGTTCGAGAAATTGCTGTTGGGTAGTAATTGTCGATCGCCTTTGAGGATAGTGCAGTCACTAAAATGTTATTGTAATTTAGCATTTTGTCAAGACCAAGTTTTTAATTTTTATGTTTTGGTCAAACTGGTGCGATCGCCCGTTAGGCGAACTTAGCCCCGCCCGAAATCTTTGCCGCGCATAGATTTATGACCAAACCAGCAATTCGCCTCCACACCCGCCAGCGGCGAGAAACTGGCCTGCGGGATGCCATGCGAGACAGGAAAAACCGCCCTCTGCACCTTCTAGAATTTGCAACAATTGTTCTGCTTCATGCCACAAACAAACTTGACCATCTGCGGCGGCGGAAGCTAATAAAAACGTGCTAGGTTGAAAGGCGATCGCATTTACCACTTTTTCATGCACTTCTAACCCCCAAGAATCCCAACCGACTCTTTCATCAGCGTCTCTTTCCCAGACAGAAATGCCTTCAGAACTCGCAGCAGCTAACAAAGGTGAACCCAAGGAATTAGTTTTATCCGACCAAGCTAACTCCCGAACTTTCCCCGGAAAACCCTGCATTACCCAGGGTTCAAAATTCCCCCATTCATTAACAATGAGAGTATTGTCCATATTGCCGCAAGCTAAATATTCCCCTGACGGCGACCAAGCAATTGCACCTGTTGCAGAGGGTACTGATAAAATTTCCGGGTCTTCGTCCCAATCTTCGCCATGCCAAACTTTAACGCCTTGATAGCCGCTAACTGCCAGATATTGAACCATAGGATGCCATGCTAAATCTAGGATAGATGATGAGTCGAAATTCAGCGTTACTTCAACAACATTATCCTCAGCATTCCAGACTTGAACGTAGCGGCCCATACTGAAAGCTAACTGGTTACAGTTGGGACTCCAAGCTAACTTGTCAACCCAGACGCGCTGGTTGTCCAAATCAGCAATTAATTCCCCAGAATTAACGCGCCAAATTCGTACTTTTCCATCTTGTCCGCCAGCAGCTAGGAATTGACTGTGGCGGGAAAAAGACAAGCAATCGGCTGATTTACCCGTGGCAGTTTGTAGCGTTTGCAAGGACAATTTATTAACTTCCCCTACTGCCGCCAGCATCACTTCGCCTGCAGCGGAACAGACTGCTAAAGTTGTGCCATCCGGCGACCAAGTAACAGCAGTTACGTAGTCAGATAGCATGGCTTCGGCATGAAGTTCCAGGGTTTGTTCACTTTTTTTTGTCTTTTTGTTACCCATATTTATTGAAGCTGAAATGTTGCACTCTTCTTAAGAACGGGCAAGATGCCCGTTCCACAAGGAATGAATTTTATTCTTGTGGAACAGGCATCTTACCTGTTCCTAAAAGGCTTATTAAAAATGGTTCAATATGTCAGTTAAACCAGACATTTCCGAAAATCCTCTCGCAATTGATTTTCGTTTAAATTGCGACCGATGAACACAAGCTCGTTTTTCGGAATTTCGGTAGCTTTCCAAGGTCTATCCAGCCGGCCATCGAACACCATATGTACTCCTTGGAAAACAAATCGCTTGTTGTCTCCGGCGATATTCAAAATGCCTTTTGTCCGAAAGATATTCGGGCCTTGAGTTCGCAACAATTCCTCAATCCAATCGCTAAATTTGTTGCGGTCAAGGGCGCCGGATTCTACTATGGCTACTGAGGTAACTGTTTCGTCGTGTTCGTGAGTGTGTTCGCCCAAAAAGTCTGGTTCGATTTCTAATGCCCGGTTCAAATCAAACGCTTTAACGCCCAACAAAGCATCCATTGCTAATTCAGCGTTACGGGTGCGGTGGATTTTGGCCATTGCATTCATGGCGCGAATCCGCTTTTCTAATTCTGCCAATTCTTCCTCACTCACCAAATCAGTTTTGTTGAGCAAAACTACATCTGCAAAGGCAATTTGTTCTTGAGCTTCGTCTGCGTCCCAGTGCTGCCAGATGTGCTTGGCATCTACTACGGTGACAACTGCATCTAGCAGTAATTTTTGCCGCATATCTTCGTCTACAAAAAAGGTTTGAATTACGGGTGCTGGGTCGGCTAAACCTGTGGTTTCGATGACTATGTGGTCGAATTTGTCTCGCCGCTTCATTAAATTACCGATAATCCGAATTAAATCACCTCGGACTGTACAGCAAATGCAGCCGTTGTTCATCTCAAAAATTTCTTCGTCGGCATCAATTATCAGTTGGTTGTCGATGCCTACTTCGCCAAATTCGTTGACGATGACTGCAACTTTTTTTCCGTGTTCTTGTGTTAAAATGCGGTTCAGTAGCGTACTTTTGCCTGCGCCGAGATAACCCGTGAGAACGGTAACAGGAACTGATTCGATCGCCCCAGCAGTCACCATACTTTACCTCACTTATTGTACAATGATAACCATTATCGCTATTCTACACCAGACCTGCTGGCAGCGCCCCCAATATTAAAGAATGTTAATAAATTGTTCATGAGAGCTTGTAGGGGCGAGTTTTACCAATAATATTTGCTGCAATTCAAAATATCGATATACCCGCCCCTCTCAAATGACAATTAGTTGTTAATTATAGCTGCAATTCGATCGCGCTCTAACTCTCGACCGATCAGCACTAATTTGGTTTGGCGGAGTTCGGAAGGTTGCCAAGGGCGATCGTAAAAATATTCTATGCGCGAGCCCACACCTTGCAACACCATCCTCATCGGTTTCTTGGGAACCGCCACAAACCCTTTAATCCGATAGATTTCCTCCTGCTGCATCAAGGATTGCAGTTTTTTCACCAAAGCTTCAGGTTCAAATTCGCGATCGGCAATAAAGAAAGTCGAGTTAATATCATCATCATGTTCGTGTTCCTCCTCAGTGTCATGGTGACTCGGGCGAGACTCCAAATCATCCTCAACCGCCGCATTAAATCCCAATAGCACATCAGGGTTAATTTCGCCACCTTTGCAACGCACAATTTTCACACTTGGACGCAACTCTTGTTGCAACCAGCTTTGGACTTTCTGGTGAGTTTCCGCATCTACGCGATCGACCTTCGTTAAAAGTACCATATCGGCACAGGCTAACTGGTCTTCAAACAATTCCTCGATCGGAGTTTCGTGATCTAAACTAGAATCAGCCTGTCGCTGTGCCATCAAAGCATCAATATCACCGACAAAAGAACCGCTAGCAATAGCTTCGCAATCGACAACAGCAACAACACCGTCCACAGTAGCACCGGTGCGAATTTCCGGCCAGCGAAAAGCTTGAATTAAAGGTTTAGGAAGTGCGAGGCCCGAAGTCTCAATTAAGATACAATCAATTTGTTCTCGGCGCTTCAACAATTCCTGCATAGTCGGCAAGAATTCCTCTTGAACAGTGCAGCAAAGACAACCATTTGTTAGTTCAACAATATTGCTGCTAACATTTTCTCCTTCGTCGCAAACTTGGCAATCGCGCAGCAGTTCTCCGTCAATACCGATTTCGCCAAATTCGTTAACCAGAACAGCAATGCGGCGACCTTGATTATTTTGCAATAAGTGGCGAATTAAGGTAGTTTTGCCGCTACCGAGAAAACCAGTGATGACAGTAACAGGAATTTTGTGCATTGATAATTTTGTGCTGATTTGGTGATATCTCGTTCCCAGGCAGAGCCTGGGAATGCTAATCTAGAGGCTCTGCCTCGCTGGAATAAAGGAGCGCTTTTAATACGAGGCTCTGCCTCGCTGGAATAAAGGAGCGCTTTTAATACGAGGCAGAGCCTCTGGGTATGCGTTACCAGGCAGAGCCTGGGAACGAGAAGAACGAGAAGGAAAAAACTAAAGTCCCTACTACAAACCTATCTAATTTGGTAGTGGTGGAATCTTTGCTAAAACGCCTTTTTTCAGAGCCTGAGGACGTTCAGACCAAGGCAACAAACCGTCCGGTTTAGCATAGTATTGGCCCGCGCATTCGAGTACAGCCTCGACGCTTTCCGACTCATTTGCTGGTAAATCACCAAACAGATAAGTGTACTTTCCAACAGCAGCAAAAGACACCGCACAAGAGTGACTGCAAGCACTCATGCACTCAACCTCTTGAATCTCAAACTTATCATAAAACTCCCAATTTTTAGCGAGTTGCGACAAATTTTCCATGAATTGTTGACCGCCGCTTTTGCCTTCTCGCTTGCCGTTTTTCCAAACACTAGCGCAAGCAGTGCAAACAAACAGACTGTGCTTTGTGCGTACAGCCGTGTTAATTCCATCCATCATCCGTACCTCGCAGATGCGTTCAAAAGTGAGTTAGATATCGGCGGGCATTCTGACTTGAGAAACCACAACGGTTTCCTTACAGTTGCGGGACAGCGCCGGACTTGCACCGAACTTTCCCCGTTTCCTCTAACGGCTGCTCCCCGCTAGAACCGATCGCGAAATCACATCATACCGCACTTGCCGCCTTTTTGGAAAAAAGTTATGTTGGTAAGAGGGCTTTTTAATATCTAGCAGTATAAAAGAAACTTTTGTAGTAAGCACTAAAGTCCTTTTTAGGGAACTGGTATTAGCTTTTGGTTACATCCAGATTGCTTGAGCAACTGTACTGCGGATTCGCTTTAAGTTTTCCGAGCCTATATCTTTAAGGTTTAACAAAGACTCGTCGCTAGCTTCTGCTAATTTTGACACAGTGGAGTACCCAGCATTTTTTAGTATATCAATTTTAGACTGGGTGAGTCCATAAGGATAGGCCTGAGATTTTTTTAGTTTGCTAATATCTTCATTTAAGATTAGCATTTCTTCGCCATGCTCAGGTAATTCAGGCAATTTAATTTTAAACAATTCACTTGTTTTGTGTAATTCTAAAGGCTCATTTCTCTCATTTTGCTCATTTAACCACCTAGTATAAATTTCATTAGTAACCCGAGCTCCCGGAGTTTTTTCCAACAATGTGCATAGATTCAAGCTATATCTCGTTCCTCGTCCTCTCGATTTCATTGCCCGTGAAACATCTCGAATTGAAATAAATCCAGTATATTCAAGTAGTTCTAACGGCTTTGATAGACGTTGTGCAATTTCTCTTAAAATAAGTACATTCTGCTTATGTTGCTCACCAGCCTGCTGAAATATTGATTCTGCAATCTCCGTTGCAGGATCGAGCATTGGTGCATATATACCAAGTTTGGGCTTAAGCTCTTCAATCAAGGGCCAATAGTAATTACTGGCAAGGTCTATCAGTGTCTTGGTTATATGGGCTAAACTAATCTTGTCTTCTCCACAGTTTTCCGACAGACTATTCCATGCAAATATAAATCCCCTCATGTTTCCCAGTACAGCCCGTCCCATCAACCCCGCCACATTTTCTAAAGTCAATTGACCAGAGAAAGACTCTTCAGGAAGTCGCTGATAAAACCTTTTTCTAATTATCTCGGCAAAGTTGGTATTATAGTCTTTTAGTTCATCATTCCTTGAAACATCGATCACCGTAGCATCATTATATACATCAAACCTTGTTCCAAAATTAGTAACTCCCGGGTAAATAGCAGCTTTACATGATATTGTACTGCTCGATAAAGTCCGAAATATATCGAAAAATTCATGCAGCGGAGCTTCCCGACCAATGTGAGCCGCGTCATCAAATAAAATAACTATCCTTTTCCCAGATGCACTCGATAAACTAGATAATTCTCTCTGAAGTGATGTGATGTTTGGCAAAGCTTCAAACTCAAAGAGATTACCTGCTTTAATAACTGCCTTATTTACGGCATCAATTATTAGCTGACATAACATTCTTTCATACTTCTTACCTTCACTTCTGAGTAATTCAAGATGACGAAGACTGATGTATATGCCAAATGCCGAGCTTAGATTTTTTTCAGGATACATTCTTCTCGATGCTTCTCTCATAAGCGCACTTTTTCCACTACCACGCGCCCCTTTTAATAACACGGGGCCATGAGCAATCAAACTAGAAATAAAACGATCCTCTTGTTTTGAGAAATAATGCAGTTGCTCAAACTCTTCAGGCGAACAATCTTCTGCTGCTAAGATCAGCGATGGATTTTCAGAAATAGCATTAACCATTAGAAAACTCCCATTTCTTGAATTTCTTTATAAGCTGCGATCGCTACTTGAATATCGAGTTTATTCACTGCATGACTGACTACAGAAACAAATAACCCAAGGGTAGCGATATTACGAATTGTTGTCTCTATCAGTCGTTGAGTTGTTTCTCGATCCAAGGCTGAACTTAAAGGAATCACCCGTTCGTTATGTATTCCTTTTGAAAGTTCAGAGTAGACACTTGAAAAATCAGTGAAAGTTTCATGATAGAATCTGTCAAAAGTTTTTATTCTAAGATTGTCTATCCATTCATCCCCCCTGACATCTTCGATTGCATCCAACAGCTTATCAAAGTTAGCAAACCATATTAGTGTCTTATAATAATCTCCAAGCAAAGCTCTAGTAGGGTTTTGCAGTGACTTATCAGCCCAAGGCTCGCTAACCTTTTCCGCCAAAACATCACCTTTCCAACTTATAGAGGAATTATTACGCTTATCTATTTGATAATTGGGCCGCTTTTGACATTCCCTAAGGAGGAGGACTCTAAAAGGATCGAGCCTCGCAATTAGTGCGGTACATCCCAATTCCAGTATACTTCTCCCTAAAAATGGGGCAAATAATGAAATTTGCTTATCACTGAGGGATTCTAGTGTTACTAGCTCTTCAACAACATTATCAATTGACGCGGACAAATGACTGAGCACTTCATCAATATCACCTCCATCATGAACTACATTTCCACAGAGTAGTTTGGCTAACGCTGACTGATTACTTACTGGCTCATCGACACCTGATTCATTAGAACTCATTTTATTTCACTGCAACCCGATCGACCGCTCCCCAAATTTTCAACGTTGCTTTCTGAGTCTCTGTGATTCCTGTTACCACAAAAATATTCATGCCGACCAGGGGGCGAGCGCTTCTTAACATCTTCAAATACCTCTTTGTTTTCACATCCCAAACTGTGATTGTAGCATCCATGCTAGTCAGCATTGTGGTAGGGTGCGTCAGGTTTGAGATGATTCTCAATTCCCACAGAAAGTATGGTTCCGGGACACCATTTGTTGCGGGCGTCCGTCAGCTTTGAGATTGTTGGTTGGTAGCTTCAATAAATGTATCTGACGCACTAGACTTTAAGTAACGATCGCAGCCTTCGAGCCTTCTTCACCACTCCTGAGGGGGCTGTGTGCGCCGTGCGCGCCTTACGAATAACTACGAATACGACCTGTAGGGTGCGCCACAAGCACCCTACAGATTACAAATTAAGCTGTTTCGTGCTTCCGCCATGCAGGATGCCACAGCAATTCAGCAGTCGATCGCTTCTCGACCATTTCAGGAGTAATCATACAGTTAGCCACATCCTTGCGAGAAGGCAACTCGTACATCACATCCAGCATTAACTCCTCTAAAATGCTGCGGAGAGCTCTCGCGCCAGTTTTGCGACGATAGGCCTCCTGGGCGATCGCCCGTAGCGCTTCCGGCTGGAATTCCAACTCCACGCTGTCCATCTTCAACAGCTTTTGATACTGCTTCACCAGCGCATTTCGGGGCTCGGTCAATATCTGCATCAAAGCTGCTTCATCCAGTGGTGAAATCACCGTTACCACCGGAATCCGCCCCACAAACTCAGGAATCAAACCAAACTTGACTAAATCGTCCGGCTGTACCTGCTGCAAAATATCAGCGGCCCGCTTGTCTTTCGCCGGCAAAGTTGAGTTGCTATCGGTTTCTGTTGGCTGAATAAAGCCCAAGGATTTTTTACCCAAACGCTGTTCAACTATTTTTTCCAAACCGACAAAAGCACCGCCACAAATAAATAGAATTTTGCTAGTGTCAACTTGAATAAAATCTTGGTAAGGATGTTTGCGGCCGCCTTGCGGGGGCACATTAACCACCGTTCCTTCCAACATTTTTAGCAGCGCTTGCTGCACTCCTTCTCCCGAGACATCCCTGGTGATCGAAGTGTTTTCGCTTTTGCGAGCAATCTTGTCAATTTCATCAATATAAATAATGCCACGCTGTGCCGATTCGACATCAAAATCGGACATTTGCAAAAGCCGGAGCAAGATATTTTCTACATCGTCGCCGACATATCCAGCTTCTGTCAGTGTCGTCGCATCCGCTACCGCAAAGGGGACTTCGAGCATTTGCGCCAAACTTTGCGCTAACAAAGTTTTGCCACAACCTGTGGGGCCAACTAGCAGGATGTTGGATTTTTGCAGTTCTACATCGCTGTCAGGGGAAGGCTTGTCGTTATCTTTAGCTTGGTCAGCGCTCAAGCGCTTGTAGTGGTTGTAAACTGCGACAGAAAGAACTTTTTTTGCTGAATGCTGGCCGATGACGTGGTTGTCTAAATGCTGCTTAATCTCTGTTGGTTTCGGAATTTGAGCTAAAACGATTTTCGATTTATTCGATCGACCCGGACGCCGCGTTCCTTGTCCCTGAGACTCTCGCACCTCTGATTGGGGAATCTGTTGACCAATTGTTTTACTGGAGTCAAAGAACTCCTCCTCTAAAATTTCATTGCACAGTTCCACGCATTCATCGCAAATGTAGACGCCGGGCCCAGCTATTAACTTGCGGACGTACTCTTGCGACTTGCCGCAAAAGGAGCATCTGAGATGGGAGTCATATTTTGACATATTTGCCTCTTAATTTACGGTTGCGGTTGCTTGTTTCGACTGGGGAAGTTGCCGCGGGAGCGACCTTAGCTTTGCCCTAGAAGGGTTTCCCGATCGGACACCCAAGCCAGTCAAGCTTCGCGATCTCTATTTCTAAGTTAACACTTTTGAGGCTTTAGTCATTAGTCATGAGTCATTCGAGCAAATTTGAATTTTTCATTTTTACTTGAAAATAAACTGGCACGGGCTTACCATTTTTTGTATTCCAAAAATTTTCCCGACATAATTATTTTCACTCGATCGCCTTTTGGGTCTGCTTCTTTCTCGACATCCAAAGTAAAGTCGATCGCGCTCATAATCCCGTCACCAAATTTTTCCTGAATCACTGCTTTGAGCGGCATCCCGTAAACCTTCATTATTTCATAGAATCGATAAAGCAGAGGGTCAACTGGAACCGAGGCATCCAAAGAACCTTTTAACGGATGTTCACAAAGAACCGCAGCCGTCTCGCTATCTAGGCCCAAAGCCGAGACAATTTTCTCGGCTTCATCTGCTGATGCAGTAGCTTGACGGTAAATAACCGCGGCAATCCAAACTTCGTCACGCCCCAAAACTTTCTCTAAATCTGCAAAACTAATTCCTTGAGCTTTTTTAGCAGCCAAAAGCTTTTCTGTAATTCCTGAAATTGCCATTAAATACCCTTCCCTTCACTTCAGTGTCAGATGTGAAGTTTATTTCATATTTTGGTAATTTTGTCAATACCAAGTTGAGAAAAAAATCGAATTGATAGCTGCTCGGAACTTCAGCAAAAGCTGGTCTCGTCAACCCACAACTCATACAATTTGAGATTTGAGATGTTAGATGGGCACTGACTGATGACTATCAGGGTTTGGAGCTAGTCAACAGTTGCATTCTTTTTTCCAACTGGTATCACAACTGGTAAATCCTAAAATAACTCATAACTGCCCTGTGGCAATGGTACAGTTGGCAGTATATGTAATAAAAGTTACACACGCAAAGGCCTTCGGCATTCGGCAAACGGCTGAATTTTGATCGTGCTAGCCTGAAGCTCAATCCTCGCTCACGCAGCCAAAGCCCCTTTACCACTCAAAACCGGCAACTGACAAAAGTATGGAGATTCAGACCAAAGATTACACGCTCCAGTACGATCGCGCTACCCAAACAGTCACCTGTAGCGGCTCGTTCCGACTCAGCCAGGTGGAAGAATACGCACCGATCGTCGATGTGCTCAACGAAGTGGCTGACTCCTGCCCAAACATCGTTACTCTAGACTTGCGAAAGCTAGAATTTTTAAATAGTTCTGGAATTAATATTGTCTCAAAATTTGTGATCAAAGTGCGGCAGCAAAAAAATATTCAAATGGTCATCAAAGGTTCTAAACAGATCCCCTGGCAGATAAAATCCCTGAAGAACTTGCAGCGGCTGATGCCTTCCTTGCACTTAGAATTTGAATAGTAACGAAAAAGGTAAAGATGAATCCCCGGCTAAGTCGGGGAACCAGGAGGAGGGTGGCTGAAGTTAATCGGAATAAGTCATAGTTAAACTAGCACAAAACCCTAAAAAACTTCAGAACAGACTAAAAATTACCAATTTTCAATTGCTATGCAGGAAGAACCATCGACAGAACAGCTACTTTTCGACGTTCAGCGGCTGAGTGCGGAACTTGAAAACTTGAAGCGCGAAAAGGTTGACCTAGAACTTTTGCTGGAGACGACCACCGAACATTCAGATACGATGGAAGCTCACTTGCTGAGCAAAGCTCAGTTGGCGCTGCGTTCAAGCGAAGAGCAGTTTCGGGCGATCGCCTCGGCAACTCCCGTACCGGTATTAGTTTCTCGCCTCTGTGACGGCTTAATTCTGTATGCGAACGCTCAATTGGCTTCTCTCCTGAACATACCCCTAGAAAAATTGATCGGCTGCAGCACTCCAGACTTTTACTTCAACCCCGTCGATCGCCCAAAGGTACTTGAGGCACTTGCTAAAGAAGGATACCTGCAAAACTACGAACTCCACTGCAAAAAATCAGACGGCACCGCTTTCTGGGCGATGCTCTCGGTTCAGTCGCTGATGTTTAACGGGCAGGCGACGGCATTGTGCGCCTTGTACGACCTCACCCAGCGCAAGGAAGCAGAACAAACCCTTCAAGAGAGCGAAAAGCGTCTCCGCCGCCAGAGTTTGGCTTTGTTGCAGCTAGGTCGGCAGAGGACTCTCAATAGCGGTGCCCTGAATGTGGGAATTCGCGAAATTACCGAGGCTGCAGCCCGGACTTTGGATGTGGAAAAAGTCAGCGTCTGGCTTTACAACCATGGAAGATTTGGAACTCCCTACCCGACAGATCCCCAGCTAAATTTTACCGAGAGAGTGCTCGCCCAGAACCAAACAGAGCCACTCGATACAGAGGCCGCTGCCCCAGAGCAAGGCGAGGGGGTTAATCATTCTAAGTTTAAAATCCCCAACCTCAAATTAGTTTGTCTCGACTTGTACGATCGCACCCAGGAGAATCATTTGAGTCGGGAGTCCATATCGGCAAGCGATTTAAATTTATCAATTTTAGATGTTGAAGGCGACGCACGGGGCGAAAATTTGCGATCGGACAATGCTTTAGAACCTACGACAAAGACTCAAAAATCTCTACAAACAGATTTGTCCCACTCATCTTCGCTAGTCGAACATTCCGCGGTGCTGCCCAATGCCAGCAAACCTAATTCATCCATATTAAATGTAGCAATTAGGCTCGGTGGGCAGATCGTGGGTATCCTCTCTCTCGAACATATCGGCGCGCCCCGCCAGTGGGCTCTGGAGGAGCGCACCTTCGCTGATTCTTTGGCAAATTTGGTAGCGCTGGCGATCGAAGGATTTGAGCGCCAGCGGGCTCAGGAAGCACTCTCCAAAGCCAAAGCGCAGCTAGAAATGACCGTCGATCAGCGCACCACTCAACTCACCACCGCCAATAAACTGCTCCGCATCGAAATTGCCGAGCGCAAAAGAGCCGAAATAGCCTTGCAAGAAGCCTTACACAAAGCTGAAGCAGCTTCGAGAGCTAAAAGCACTTTTTTAGCCAATATGAGCCACGAGCTGCGGACGCCGCTCAACGCGATTATCGGTTACAGCGAAATGCTACAAGAAGAAGCACGGGAATCGGGACTCGAAGACATCATTCCCGATACCCAAAAAATTTATAACGCTGGCAAACACTTGCTGACTTTAATTAACGATATTCTAGACCTTTCTAAGATAGAAGCCGGTCGGATGGAGCTTTATCTAGAAAAATTTGACCTCAGCAATTTAATAGAAGAAGTCGTTGCAACTTTGCACCCTTTGGTCGAAAAAAATCACAATCAATTGCAAGTTTCTTGCTCTGAAAATTTGGGAGTGATGTATGCAGATTTGACTAAAGTCCGGCAAATTCTGTTTAATTTGCTTTCCAATGCCCTGAAGTTTACCGAAGGTGGAACGGTACTGTTGAGCGCGACTCGCGAACCAGCAGGCGGCAGCGATTGGGTTTATTTGCAGGTATCTGATACGGGGATTGGAATGTCGGCAGAACAGCAGCAGGGTTTGTTTCAACCTTTTATTCAAGGGGACGCTTCGACTACTCGCAAGTACGGCGGCACCGGTTTAGGATTGGCCATTAGTCGCTTGTTTTGCCAGATGATGGGCGGCGATATCATTGTTGAGAGTCAGTTGGATGTGGGCTCTACTTTTACTGTTCATTTAAAGACAAAAGTTGATATTAGTTAGAAGCAAGTTGGGCAACTAGCAATCTAGGGGATTTAAGGGATTTAACGGGTGGGGGTTTTGCCAGGAATTGTGTACCGGATTTAACGGATTTAACGGATGGCAAAAGATGGAATAATTCCCCCCTTCCCAATTTTCCCATTACCAATTACTCATTACCAATTACCAATTCGCTTTTTAATTGTGACACCGATCGCGATCAACCTCTGTTGTCGATCACACAGTAGCATTTTTTTTCAGCCTAGAATACCTATATTATCCCAAAATTGTCCTGCAGGCACGATCGGGCGCGTCGCTGCATTTACAAATCCCACCTCAACCTAATTAAGGGGGTGGGGGGTTGCTTCCAGACAGGCAATTTGGTAAAAGTAATGCTATGGTCGCGAAGCAGTAGAAGGCAAAAGTTAACAGGAAATCAGGAAGTTTCAAAAGTCTCTGGACGCAGAAACACAATTCTGCTTTTTGCCTTCATACTGCTTCTACTGGCGAGATAGCACTGCTGCTGAAAGCAATGCACAATTTCTCAGAATCAAAGGAGTGCATCTACATGATTAAACCTTGCAGTCAACCGCTAAAAATAAATCCTTTTACTTGTTATCGCGATCCGGCTACAGGCAGGTGGACTACTGTAGTTACAAGTGTTCCAAACACTTGCGAAACAGACTCTAGTTTAAAAGCAGAAGCCGAAGGCGAAAAGGAAGGTAAAGCAGAAACGATCCTTTCTGCTTCGCCTGCTGTATCGGGGTCGAGAAAAGTCCTTTCTTTCTCCTTGCCTCAGTTTAAACACCGTGCCAAAAAATCTGCTGTTAGTGTCAGCAGGTAGCTATCACAGGGGTCTAATCTAGTTTCCACGGTTAGTCCCCGGCGCTCGCCAAATCAAACAAAACAAACTTATCCATAGCCTCAACTGCCAAAAAGTGATATACTGGCAGCAAACTTTCTCCTTCAATATCCGTGAAGTATTTGCTCGATCGCGCCGTCCAATTTGTATGGACAGACCGACCACTTCGCCAACGGGGAACAGTCATCGTTGCTATCCCCGTGATTTGTCTGTTTGCTTCGCTGATAGCAATTGCAGGCCTCCGGAATACTACCCTACAGATAAGAAAGCGATCAGATACTAATAAGGCAATACTTCAGGAAACTAACCGCTTGTTAACAATGATGGTGGATGCCGAAACAGGCATTCGGGGTTACGGGTTGACGAAGCGCCGCGAATTTCTATCACCCTACTTAGAAGCCAAGAAGAGTTTGCCTCCGCTGCTGGCTAAACTCAAGGTTGCGGTTCGAGGCAATCCACTGCAAGCTCAGCGATTTGAAGAAATTAAAAAAAGTACCGAAGAGCAAATAAATTTCTTGCAAAACACTTTGAATAAGCTCGACATTTCGGCAACAAGCGTGCAGTCGCCGGAAATAATTCAGGTGTTCGGTCAAGGTAGGTTGCAGATGGATAACCTGCGCGAAAAATTTAATGCGTTTGTTGATGTAGGCGAAGCCTACCAGAAAGCAGTAGATCGGCAAATACGGGAGTTGATAGATTTCACTAATTTTGTGCAAGTTGCTGGGTTGCTTTTCGGCTGTTTGGGTGGAGGGGCTTCCTGGTATTTATTTGATAGTTTAGAGAAGGAATTGAGGAAGCGGGAAGCTGGCTTGGAAGAAAGTAAAAGTCGTATTCAAGCTGTGGTAGACAATGCGGCTGACGGTATTATTACTTTGGACGCATGGGGAAATATTGAGTCTTTTAATAGGGCAGCAGAAAATATTTTTGGCGAGAAAGCCGATCGCGTAATTGGCTCGAACCTGCGGCGGCTGATAGCTCAACCGCAGCCTTACAACACCGCAGGGGATTATTCTATCGAATATTTTGTGTTAAATCCCGATACTAAGCTGAAGACTTACCAGCAAGAAACAGTTGGAGTTCGCAGGGACGGAACTAAGTTTCCGATGGAGTTGGCTGTCAGCGAAATGCGTCTGGCAAATCAACAGTTGTTTATTGCGATTTGCCGCGATGCCAGAGGACGGAAACAAGCCGAAGAAACTCTCCGCAAGCAAGCGCAAATGCTGGATTTGGCGAATGATACGATCGCCGTACTAGACTTGAATGGGGCAATTTCTTATTGGAATTTGGGGGCCAAGTGGCTCTACGGGTGGCGGAAGTCGGAAGCAATAGAAAAAAATATTCACAAGCTTTTACAAACAGAATGGACTCAACCTTTTGAGGTAATTCAAAAAGTGTTTTTCGAGCAGGGTTCTTGGCAAGGAGAACTGGTGCGAACCAAGAAAGACGGCACAAAAATAACGGTGGCAAGCCGCTGGACTTTGCAGTACGACGATCAAGATCAACCCGTGGCTATTTTGGAAATTAGCAACGATATTAGCGATCGCAAACGCTCAGAAATTGCTTTAGCCCAAAGCGCGCAGCGGTTTCGCGCTACTTTTGAGCAGGCGGCAGTCGGCATGGTTCAAGCGAGTGTGGAAGGGGAATTTCTGTTAGTCAATCAAAAACTTTGCGAAATTTTGGGCTACAGCCGGCAAGAATTGGTGGAGAAAAGATTTCAGGAGATTACGTGGCCTGGAGATTTGGCAAGCGAACTGGAACTTTTGCGCCAATTGTTAGCAGCAGAAATTGAAAACTTCTCTCTGGAAAAGCGCTACATCCGCAAAGACGGAGAGTTGGTGTGGGCAAACTTGACGGTTTCGCTGCTGCGAGAACAAAATGGCACTCAATTTCTGATGGGTGTGGTAGAAGATATTAGGGATCGCAAACAAGCGGAGGAATCGCTGCGGTTGCGCGCTCAAGAATTGAGGTTGACAGCCCAAAACCTGGCTCAAACGACAAATGTTTTAAGAAAGCGGAATCAAGAATTAGACCAGTTTGCTTATGTAGTTTCTCACGATTTGAAAGCGCCACTCAGGGCGATCGCAAATCTCAGCAGTTGGATAGAAGAAGACCTCAGCGAGTCGATGACAGAGGATACTCTGCACCAAATGAACCTGCTGCGCGGCAGAGTTCACAGGATGGAAGGTTTGATTGAGGGACTGCTGCAATATTCCCGCGTCGGGCGCATTGAAGTAGCTTCAGAAAAGGTAAAAGTTGAGAATTTATTAGCAGAAATTATTGATTCGTTGGCGCCACCGTCTGAATTTGAGGTGAAAGTTGAACCGGGAATGCCAACTTTTGTGACCGAAAAATTGCCGCTACAGCAGGTTTTTTCTAATTTAATTAGCAACGCAATCAAGCACAACCGAGCTGAATCTGGTCACGTAACAATATCTGTTAAAGAGTTAGATGATTTTTACGAATTTTCTGTAAAGGATGACGGGCCGGGGATTGATCCTCAATATCACGAGAAAGTTTTTGTAATTTTTCAGACCTTGGAAGCTCGCGATAAAGTAGAAAATACTGGGATTGGTTTGTCGCTGGTGAAGAAAATTGTCGAAGGTCAAGGGGGCAGTATTTCCCTAGAATCTGCCGAAGGTGAGGGAGCAACTTTTCGGTTTACTTGGCCGAAGCAACCTATTAGCAAAGACGGCAAGTGAAAGAACTCTAAATGTAGGGTGTGCACCCATCACCGAGAACCCGAGAGCGACTGTTTAAACTGCATCACAACGGATTTCGATGATAAATCCATCAGGATCGTAAAAGTAAATGCCGCGTCCTGTAGGGCGAGTGACGGGGCCGCTGTCGATCGCAATTTGATTTGACTGTAGCACTTCCAGAGCGCGATCGAACAAATCCGGCTCGATATCGAAGGCTAAGTGGTTGGCGCGAGTAAAAGCTTTCTCCGGGTCTGGGTTTGGCGGTTCCAAGTCTGGCTGCCAAAATAAGTCAATAACAGTGCCGTCTGGAGTGACGAAATTAGCGACTTTACCAGCGGCTACCATTTCTGTTAAAGTGGCGGGAATTTCTGCACCTGTTAGTTCGTGCAGGCCGAGAATTGTACCGTAGAAGTGGCGGGAAGCTTTCATGTCGCGCACGTTTAAAGCGATATGGTGAACGCGGCGCAAATTCCCCGGCGCGAGGGCAATTTTGACGTTGTTTTCGGTAGTTTGCATGATTGTCCAGGGCGAATTTTCAAATTGAATGCTGTTAGATTTATTCAGATTCTGTCCTGTAAAATAACCGTTTTAAGTGGGTAGTGAAAACTTAAGTCTTCAGATTTCTATTAGGACTTAAGTTTTCACTACAAGCACTTTTGTTAGGGTCGTGCCATCCCGCATACGATCCATTAGTATTATTATTTTTCTTTAGGAAAGGATGCCATGCCTACAAATAACATGACTAGACCGCCTGCAAGAATTGCGAAGGCAAGTACACCTACAACTAAATCTAATCCCGATGTATTCTCCATTAAATTAAACCCTTCTCCCCTTAAATAATAACATCATCGGTAATTGTTAATTGCTGAGGGCTGACAAACAATGGGGAAGAGAAGAAAAAAATAAGCTCTCTAATTATTAGAAAAAAATCATATTAAGTTCTTCCCTCTTCCCTAAACATCCCTCGGTTAAATCCGTTAAATCCTGTACGCTGCTGCCTTGGGGAACTTCTTATTTTGCCAATTCTCGATCGATCGCAGCAATTAGTTCTGGCGAATCGGGGCCCACGCTGCTGCGGAATCGGGCAACCACTTCACCCTGTTTGCTAACTAAGAATTTCTCAAAATTCCAGGAAACCTCACCCTTGGGATCGACTGCACTCGTAAGCTTAGCGTACAGCGGGTGCTGCTGAGTGCCTTTAGCGCGTACTTTGTCAAATAATTCAAAGGTGACGCCGTATTTGGTAGTACAAAAATTGACGATTTCTGGATTACTTCCGGGTTCTTGAGCTCCGAAGTCGTTACAGGGAAATCCTAAAACACGGAGTCCAGCCGCGCTGTACTTTTGGCTCAATTCTTCGAGCCCTTTGTATTGAGGTGTATAGCCACATTTGGAAGCTACGTTAACTATCAAGAGTACCTTGCCCGCATACTCTCCTAGCTGTTTGTCTTCGCCTGCGATCGTTTTTACTTTAATGTCGGAGATGGTGTTAGGCATTTTCCCATACTTTTAAATTTGACCACCAAAAGTTTACCGCAATTCGGTACAATTTTGTCTAGAGTACCATCGCTAAAAATTTAAATATCCCGGTCGGGGCGGGTTTACGGATCTCAGGCTTATATAATAGATGTTCGTGAACCCACCCCTACCAAAATTACGGTTAATTTACTGAACACGATCTTAGTAGATGGCGGTGAACTTTCTCTCCCCCACGACTCGCCACAGTCCGCTCTTAGATTTAAGTTTCTTACTAATAGCTAAAATCTAGAGCGAAAAGGACGAATATTTTAACTCTCTGAGTGGTGTTCCGTCATCCATTTTTGGTAAGTTTCCTCCAGTTGCTTGTCTTCCAAAACCAGTTCTAGGCGGACTTTAACGCAACCGTGGCGGGGTTGAGAGGCGATCGAATTTAAGATTTTGCTAGCTTTCTGGACAGAGGTAAATTCAGCCTTAACTGTCGGTTCCTGGCGATCGCTCTTAATCTCTGTCAAATCTATACCGGTGATGCTTCCCTCGCCCAAATCTATTTCGGCCAACACCTTCGGATCGTCGCCGACTTGTTCGACAATCAGCTTTTCCCACTGGATGGGTACTTGTACCATCCGAGTTTCAATTTCTTTACGCACTATGACTTCGCCAACTTTGCGCTTGCTACGATTAATCACCAATCGTTCTTCTAGGAGGCGAATTACTTCTTGATCGACAATATCTAAATTTTCCTCATCCTCATCTGTCTCCAAACTTTCATCGGTGCGATCGGCATCTGTTAGATTTGACATAACTTTTGAGGGCTTCGTTAACTCGGTGTTGTTAAATTCACTATGCGGTTCTGCTGAGGCATTTTCTAAATACGGACGCCCGCTATTGGTCGAAATTACCGGCAGCAGTTCGACTTGCGCCGAATTTATACTTACAAAGAGGGATTTTTCGTGATAATCGACTTTTTTTAGCAGCTTAATACTTAATAAGAAAAGACGGGTATTTTCGCTGCCTAGCCCGGCTACCACAAAGTTTAACTGACCGTTATCATCAAAATAGACATCTTTAACTTTGCCTACCAAGTGACCTTGATTGTCTTTGACTGTAAAACTTTTTAGCTTAGTCCTGACTTTCTCGGGTACCCGGTTGAGAGGCGTAATTGATTTAGCAGTTGCTATCTTTTCGGCTGATGCTTGACCGTTCATTTTTTAAACTTTCCTGCTTAGGGATTTTTATTATGAATTGGTAAGGGCAAATGGGTAAAGGCGGGGAAAGTGCATAAACGTTGCCAAAACCAGACAAGTTTTGTACCCCCCCCCGCCCCTCACTTAGGAATTGCGCGATCGCTACCAATCCAATCAAACCTGCGCGGTGACAGAATTATGTCATTAAGGCGCAATTCCTATGCAATAGCTGTTGCGGTTGGTTTAGATCTTTGGATTTTTATTATCTACAACCGCAGTTCCATCAGTCTTAACGTCTAATTCTTCACGACGCAAGGTTTCTTCGCCCTCAACCGTGGTGCGAACAACTTCTTTTCTGACGTTGACTTCTTCCCGGACGAAAGCTTCCTTGTGAATGTCGGCCGTTTCTTCGTAGACTTCCATGCGTGCAACTTCCCCTGATTGGAAGTCAGCGTCACCGACTGAAACTACTCGACCAGCTTCTACCGGGGTTACTCGCTCGATTACAACTCGTTCTTTTTCAATAGGTACTGAAGCTCGCGCTGTTTCAGTTTCCACGCGCTTGCCAACGGCGACTTCGCCTGTTTTGGCGCGGTTTTTGTTGGCAATCAAGCGTTCTTCATAAAGCTTGAGATTTTGGTGCTGCTGTTCGTTGGTTTCGTAGAGGGGGCGGTCGATATCGTAGTTGTAGCTGCTGCGATCGTAGCTAGCAGGAGTTGCAGTGCTTGCAGCGGCAGTTCCTTGATTGCGGTAAACGCCTCTTACCTGTTCTTCGCGATCGTAATCTACTGATTCTAATTCATTGTAAGCAGGCAATTGTTCTGCTTGAGCTTTGTTGCGAAGGCCTGTTGCGTGGACGCGACGGGCTCCGTAGTCGAAGCGGGCCGAGCCGATTGGCAACAATACTTTTTTGCCAAAAATCCAAATACCGGTATCAATTACCAGATAGCGGAAACGACCCGTGTCATCAACCAAAGCATCATAAACCGTCCCTACTTTTTCATCAGAGTCGCCAGCATAAACATCAAATCCCTTGATGTCGTCTCCAGCAAAGATTTCTTCCTGATAGTTAGGATAAAATTCTGCTAATCTTTGAAGTGCCATGTGTTTTTTCCTCTTTGCTCTACTTAAGTTAATAGTAGAAATTAATTCGTTCAGTTCCCTCTCCCTAAAGTCAGAAGTGTATAATTTAGGTTGTTTAATACTATAGGAATACTACGGCATCTCTTCTTCTGTGCTAGCTGACTCAGCTATTTTCAAGATTGTAAAACTCTACAATCGTCAATCTTATAACAAGTATTAAAACTCAAAGCCAACCGTAGAGACGCGGCATTGCTGTGTCCTACTCCCCCTGCAAAACACTCCTTTGCGCTGTGCCTACTGTTAATAATTGTTAACTAGGTGGTGAAAAATCAACATTACATAGTAATACCTAAATATTAAAGCCCCTCATTTTGCAGGAGAGGGGCTTCCGGAAAGCTAGAAAATTTAAGTTCAGAGTTGATTGAATTGAGTTCTGATAGCTTCTATCCGACTGCGGTTAACCCCCAAATCCGACTCTCCCAGACGCGAAGCCGATCGCACATGGATGACTTTTGCTTCATCATCTACCAAAAATTCAACGTCATCAACAAACCCCATCAAAGCACTGCTGAACTCCGCATATAGGTAATTATCAGTTGCCGTGATAATTTTAGTTTTTCCATAGGACTCGATCGCCCCTTTGAGCTTTGCCATCGCTTCACTCTGGGACGAAGTGTATGCTAAAGGCTCAATTTGGTGTTCGGCATCTTGACTGAAGCTGCTGACGCAGTTGGCGGAACTCGGGCACGCTGCGAGTTTTCCGGACACAATGCCGATATTGGCAGGTCTTTTTCCAGCAAACATTGTTTTTTCTCCGGGAATTGCGATAAAAGTAGCGATCGACAGTACCGCTACTGCTAGCAGCGATATTAAAATAGCCAGGACTTTTTTCAATGCTGTCGGCGATTTTGTTTCAACTGTTTGCAAAGGATTAGCCTCCTGAAAGTAAAAATTCTGTCTAATTTTAATATTAATTGAAATTTACATCAAAAATTTAAAAATATTTACTTTGTTCTTCAATCAACCAGTAAGTCAGCATTCTTCCTTTACCTTTAACCAAAATATGACCCCGTTCTTCAAGAACAAACTGCTCTTTCAAACGCTGGTAAGTCGGTACCGTCACTTGAATTTTACCAGGCAATCCGTTCGACTCCATGCGCGAAGCAACATTAACAGTATCCCCCCACAAATCATAGCTAAATTTGCTAATCCCAATAATTCCCGCCACCACCGAACCGCTGTGAATTCCGATCCGCAATTGAAAATTTTCTCCTATTTTGGCATTAAACCTCCTCAAAGCTGCCTGCATCTCCAAAGCTAAAAGTGCGATCGCCGAGGAGTGATCCTCCCGCGCTGTCGGCAAACCCCCAACCACCATGTAAGCATCCCCAATCGTCTTAATCTTTTCCAACCCGTGCAACTCAGACAACCTATCGAACTCCGAAAAAATTCCGTTCAAAATTTCTACCAACTGCGTCGGACTTTTGTGAGCAGAAAACTCTGTAAAACCGACCAAATCAGCAAACAATACGCTCACCTCATCAAAATGATCTGCTATCAACTTTTGCTCTTTTTGCAAGCGTTCGGCAATAGGTTTCGGTAAAATATTCAGCAACAATTTCTCTATTTGCTCTTGCTGCAATTTCAGCGCTGCCTCAGCTTGTTTCCGCTGAATCAGCGAACCGAGCTGCGTAGCAACCGCACTCACTAATTCCAACAAGCGCGGCTGACATTTCAGAACTTTCTCGCGATAAAAAATCAAAATAGCTAATACTTGGTTGTCTGCCAAAATAGGCACCCCAAAAGCCGCTTTCAATCCCACAGCCGCCGCAATTTCCGAGCGCAAAAAAACTTGTTTTGGTGCAGTAGAAACATCCTCGATCCATTCAGACTGCTGCGACTGCCAAACCCTCCCCGATAGCCCCACACCGGGAGCAAAAGTTAACTGCCAACTTGTTTGTCGGAATTGGGCAAAACTCAAGTCGCTAACGTATCGGCCTGTAGCGCATTTTAAAACGCCATCATTGCTAGGAATCCAAGCTTCGCCCAGATTCCATTCAATAGTTTTGCAAATTAAACCTAAAATCACATCTATAGCCGACTCAAAATCCTCCGATTTGCTAATAGCTTGAGTGGCCTTCAGCAGCAAGCTTGTTTCCATTTCAACCTGGCGGCGTTCGGCGATTTCCTGGTGCAACTGGACGTTTTGATCTGTCAATTTTTGATTTTTTTCTTGCAATTGCAGTTGCAATGAACGCACAGTAAGTTGATTGCTCACTCGCGCCAATACTTCTTTCACCTGAAAAGGTTTTGTGATATAATCTGACCCGCCCACTTCAAAAGCTTTTGCCTTATTTATTCCTTCTTCTAACGCACTGAGAAAAATGATGGGAATTTCCCTATATTGCGGTTCTGATTTTAATTTTTTACAAAGTTCGTAGCCGTCAATATCCGGCATCATAATATCGAGTAAAATTAAATCTGGTGCGCTCGACTGAATGGCATCTAACGCTGAAAAACCATTAGTAACAGGTCGAACTTTATAGCCATTTTTTTGCAAAATTCTAATCAACAGACGCAGATTATCTGGCGTATCGTCAACTACTAAAATATCTGCTTGATAGTCTTCAGTTTGTTCCGCCTTGATCTGCATTATCTGATTCCTCCGCCTCGGCAATTAAATTGAGTATTTTCTGGTAATCAAAATTATCGAGATGACCCTGGAGGATTTCGGCAAATTCAGGATGAGCATCCCTTATTTCCTCGATTGTCCTGACAATTAAGTCAAAATCTGCACTGCGTATTACCTGCTTCATGTTGTCTATCCATTCTGCGGGAAGTTTGGGCAAACAAGCAAGCCCAGCATTAAGGTGGGTGGCAGATAGATTATTTCGCTCGCCTATTGAGATAAAGTCCCTTGAGTTAGAGTAGAGATACTTCACCCCCAAATGTTTGTTGAGGGTATCAAATATATCTGTTTTGCGGAAAGGTTTGCTAATAAAATCGTCGCAGCCGACCAATAAAGCAAACGCTTGCCTCCCTTCAATTGTACTAGCGGTCAAAGCAATAATCTTCGGAATCGGGGAGTTGGGATGGGAAATCTTAATTTCCTCGTTTCCTTGCTGCTTTTGCTCTCTCTGCTTTATTCTGGTCTTAATTTGTTTAGTAGCTTCGTAGCCGTCCATCACTGGCATTCGCACATCCATCAAAATTAAGTGCGGATGCCAATTTTCCCACATTTCTATTGCTTCCTGACCGTTGGTGGCTTCTTGGAGCCCGAAACCCAAGGGAGAAAGCATTTTGACTAAAAGTTGCCGGTTGTCTTCGCGATCGTCCACAATTAAAATTCGGTAGCACGGTTGATTTGGTTCCAACCCCGTAACTTCGCGGTGAATTTGCGGAGCTGGAATATCAGCAGCATAAACCGCACCGACTGGAATTTCAAATTTAAAAGTTGTTCCGAGTTCCAGTTGACTTTCTACTACAATTTCTCCTCCCATTAGGCGGACAAATTGACGGCTAATATTCAATCCTAAACCCGTGCCTTTCTGGATTTTTTGACCGGAAGCTGTTTGCACAAAAGCCTTAAAAATATTCTCCAATTCTTCCGGAGAAATACCAACTCCTGTATCTTCAATTTCAAATACAAGGAAAAACCCCCTAACAGTTAAATCCTCAACCTCTTCTTTCACTTCTAGGCGGGTCAAGTTAGTGCTACTTGTCGAAAATTCCCGAATACTTCTTGTGGTATCAAAGCAAGATGTGGGACTGTCCAATAAATCCATAAATCCCGATTTGTCTAACTTTATAACTCTTAAGATGATTTCTCCTCTTTGCGTAAACTTAATCGCATTACTCAAAAGATTAATCAGCACTTGTCGCAGTTTAATATCATCGGTTCGCACATACTGAGGAACCTCAGCATCGCGCTCGAAACGCAACTGCAATTCTTGAGTTTGCACCCGCAGTTGAAACATATCTTGTAAATCGTCAAGCAAGCGGTAGATGTCGAAGTTTTTCGGGTTGAGGGTCATCCGCCCCGCTTCGATTTTTGACAAGTCTAAGACTTCATTGATCAATGTCAGCAAGTGTTCGCCACTACGGCGAATAATTCTCATATTTTCTCGGTTTTCGACAGTAAGATTCGGGCTGGGTTCCATGATTTGTGCAAACCCGAGTATGGAATTGAGAGGGGTACGCAACTCGTGGCTCATATTGGCAAGAAACGTACTTTTAGCTTGGTTTGCTGCTTCAGCAGCTAATGCGGCTTGTTGCAGTTGTTCTGTGCGTTCGTAAATTTGGGCTTCTAAGGTTTGCTGGTAATCTGCTAGTATTTTTTCGGCTTGTTTACGATCGCTAATATCTTGAAAAGCTGCGATCGCATAAGCAATATTTCCGCTAGCGTCAAAAATCGGCGTGGTATTGATCTCGATCGCAATTACTTTGCCATCTTGACGGATTTCTACATCGTCAACCTTGACAAATTCTCCTTTCAGTGCGCGCACAATTGGCAGATTTTCCGGCGGGTAAAGCTCATCAGTATTGGCAACATAAAGTTGATAAGTTGCAGCTAATTGTTCCGCAGTGCTTTCCGGGATAGTGTCTGCACCCAGCAAATCCCGCGCTGTCTGGTTGAAATAGGCGATCGAGCCATCGGGATTATAAACAGATACCCCCACTGGCAAAGCTTCTAAAAATTGACTCAGGCGGCTTTCACTCGCAGACAGCGCCTCATTTACTAGCTTTAACTCCTCGTTTACTTCTTGCCGCTTATGGATTTCATCTGTTAGCTTTTGGTCTTGCAAATAACTGTGAACTGCTTCTACTACCGTTAATTTTAAGTCTTCATTTTGCCAAGGTTTAGGGATATAACGGTATAATTTAGCATACTTTATAGCATTACTCAGGGCTTCCAAATCTGCTTGCCCCGTTAGCATAATGGTCAGCGTATCCGGCGAGCTTTCGTGAATTTTTCTAAGCAATTCGTCCCCTTTAATATCCGGCATGATATAATCGGAAAGCACCAAAGCAATCTCGCATTCCTCGGCCTTCAAATCTGCCAGCAACTCTAAAGCATCAGCACCCCCTTCAGCGGTTTCAATAATACACCGATCGCCGATCGCCTTTTTTAGTTCAATCTTTAAACTGTTCAAAACGTCAGGTTCATCATCAATACAAACAATCACAGGTTTTTTCATAACTTAGCCAGCCCCGATTTTATAGTCTCTATTAAGTCTTTGCTTTGCCAGGGTTTGGACAAACAACAGTATAAATTTGCTTCTTCTACTGCCCGCTGAAGTGCCACTGCATCCGCTTGTCCCGTCAACATCACCTTAATAATTTTAGGATATTTTTGGTGAACTTTAATTAAAAGTTCGTCACCTTTAATTCCCGGCATCAGCCAATCCGAAACAACCATAATCACCTGATCTTCTTCTTCTTGAAAGTCCTCAAGTAAATCTAAAGCTTCATCACCACTTTCAGCTAATTCATAAAAGTAATCATTTTTAAATTCATTTTTTAGCTGCATCTTGAGAGTATTCAAGATATCGGGTTCATCGTCAACGCAAATAATTACAGGCTTATTCATCTTTTCCTATCTGCTTTAATTTTACTGGTTTTAGCGACATGACTTGCTTATTACGTTATTGATTTTGCGGGGGGATGCATGCTATCTGTCCCCTATCTTATATCATTTTAGATTTTAGATTTTACATTTTATATGGAATGACTAATTTCATAAGGGGTTGGAGTACGGACATACAGTAAAAAAAAAATTACTGGTATTATTTTCATAAAACTTGCGAACATAAACTCGGTTTACCGCCATAAATCTTGTCTTTGTCAGGGAGACAGCGAGGAGTGCCACGGGGAATTAGCCACCTACAGGTAATTTTTGTTTAATAGATTGGCAGCGAGACTATAAAAGTTGTCTGCCCCGGTACAGAATCTACAGCAATCCTGCCTTCGTGTTTTTCCACAATTTTTCTCACAATATCCAATCCCAAGCCGCTACCTTCGCCCGCAGATTTAGTCGTAAAAAATGGCTTAAAAATTTTGGGAATAACTTCTGGGGGAATGCCTTTGCCGTTATCAGTAAATTTGAGGAAAATATTGGCCTCTTGCTGCCGAGTTTCAATCGTCAATATACCTTTATAATCCATTGCTTGCAGGGCATTATGAAGGAGATTCGTCCAAACTTGATTTAAATCATCGGGATAACACATAATTTCGGGTAAATCTCCATAATTTTTAACTACTTCTATACCGTGTTTGAGTTGATTTTGATAAAGAGTTAACACCGTTTCAATGCCATCGTGCAAGTTCGCCTGAACTTTTTCAGGTTTGCTATCGAAATGAGCGTAGGTTTTCAAGGCAAATACTACTTTTCCCGACTTCGCTGTCGCTCTTTGTATCAGACTAATACTTTTTTTAAAGCTCGCAAACTGGTAAGCAGTATTTAAAACTACTTCCCAATCCGGCGATTGAAAAAGCGGCAACAACTTTTCTAGGTTGTCGTAGATTTCCATATCAACTAAAGTATCGGCAATTTCATCGGCTTTTTCAACAGATTGTGCCATCAAATCCCCCGTCAACTGCTGCTTAAATTTCCGCTTCTCTTTGCTCGTAAACAAAGTTTCTTGATGTGTAGCTCGGTAGAGTAAATTAAAAAAATAACCTTGGTTTTCGTCAGAAAGTTCTTGAAAAATTTTAGGAAACTTTTGTAAAAAGTCATCCGAAAAAGTAGCTATATTATTGATTGAGGAACCTATAATGCCTAGGGGGGTATTGATTTCGTGGGCAATGCCGGCAATTAGTTGTCCCAGGGCAGCCATTTTTTCCGATTGAATCAAATGCTCTTGGGTGGCTTGCAGTTGGTGGAGCGCCGTTGCTAAATCTTGATTTTTTTCTTGCAAAGTTTGTTGCAGTGAACAAATTTTTAAATGAGTTTCTATCCGGGCTAAAACTTCTTCAATCTGAAACGGTTTAGTAATAAAGTCAACTCCGCCAACTGCAAAAGCTTTAACTTTATCCAGCACGTCATTAATCGCACTAATAAAAATAACAGGAATGTCTTTGGTGATTTCAGAATCTTTGAGTTGCTGGCAAACTTGATAGCCGTCCATTTCCGGCATCATAATATCCAGCAGGACTAGATCGGGGGGTATTTTTTGAGCAGCAGATAATGCTAGCTTGCCGTTGGGAACCGGGCGAACTTGATAGCCTTTTTCGCTCAAAATTCCTGCCAGCAGCCGCAGGTTTTCTGGCGTGTCGTCCACTACTAAAATATTAGGTCTATTGGTTTTAGGTAAAGTTGAATTCATCGGGTATTTATTGGTTATTTATGATATCGATTATGTTTAAAATTCGGTCATATTCAAAATTATTAATGCAATCTTGAAGCCTGTCCGCCAGAGAGGGATTAACAGTGCTGATTTGTGCGATCGAACGGGCGATCGCCTCCATGTCCACGCTCAAAATATTTTGCTTGAATTCGGCCATCCAGTCTGGAGAAAGAGAGGCAAAAGCCTCCGGTGTCAGCGCCTCCTGACTTGACTCCCCCATACCTGCCCCACTGACTACGGTTGGATCTTCATAAATATAGCGTACTCCTAAATGTTTTCCCATTGCCACAAAAATGTCCTCCTCTCGGAATGGTTTCCGCATAAAATCATCGCAACCAGCCGAAAGAATCACCGCCCGTTCTTCCTCCAAAACGCTAGCCGTCAGGGCTACAATCGCCGTTGCTTGCCCGCCAGTTGTAGTTTTAATCTGTTTGGTTGCCTCGTAGCCGTCCATCACCGGCATTCTCATGTCCATCCAAATCAGATGTGGCTCCCACTCCATAAAAATATCCACCGCTTCTTTACCGTTACTCGCTTCTCTCAACTCAAAGCCGAGTGGACTCAGAAGTTTTACCAACAGTTGGCGGTTCAAAGGTTTGTCGTCCACAATTAGCAAGCGATAACTCGGCTGATTCGGTTCGAGGGCAACAACTCGGCGTTGAGTTTTTTTGCTTTCAATATCAGCAGATTCAACCAGATGAACTTGGATGTCAAACTGAAATATTGTACCCTTTCCGACCTCGCTGCTAACAGTAATTGCACCTCCCATTAATTGTACGAACTGCCGACTAATTGCTAACCCTAAACCTGTTCCTTCCTGAGATTCTTTACCTGTTTTTGTTTGCACGAATGCTTCAAACAACTGATTTATTTCTTCAGCAGCAATGCCTGCACCGGTATCTTGAACTTCAAAATGCAGCGAGTAGCGATCGGGCAATTGGTCAGCGCTGTTATTGTGTATATTCCGCCTTCCTCCTTTGACTTGCACCGCTACTCCGCCTTGTGAAGTAAATTTAATGGCATTGTTGAGTAAATTAATTAATACTTGGCGCAATTTCACTTCATCAGTGCCAATGTAATGGGGTACTTCGGCGTCCCGAGCCAACATTAATTGCAAGCCTTTTTCCTCAGCTTTGAGAGCAAACATCTCTTCTAAATCGTCGAGCAGCCTGTACAAATCGAAGTTTTTTTCATAGAGGGTAGTGCGTCCTGCTTCGATTTTTGACAAGTCTAAGACTTGGTTAATTAAAGACAGCAAATGTTCGCCGCTCCGCAGGATAATACCGACATTTTCTTGATTTTCAGGAGACAGAGTTTTACTGCGAACCATGACTTGAGCGAAGCCGATAACCGCGTTCAAGGGCGATCGCAATTCGTGACTCATATTGGCGAGAAACGTACTCTTAGCTTTGTTTGCGGCTTCGGCTGCTTCTTTCGCCTGCTGCATTTTAATTTCCGCTTGTTTGTTCTCCGTAATGTCTTTAATAAAACCTTCGTAGTAAAGTAGATTTCCTGCTTCATCGCAGACAGCGCGACAATTTTCCGAAATCCAGATTATGCTGCCATCTTTGTGGTAAATTTCCGATTCAAAGTTTGATAGTATCCCGTACTCGTTCATTAGCGCTGCAAAGTCGTCGCGGCGGTTTGGTTTCACATAAAGCTGGTTATGGAAATTCGGCTGTGCTGCTATTAATTCTGCGGGCGATTCGTAACCATAAAGCTGAGCTAAAGCGGGGTTAGCGCTGATGTATTTCCCGTCACTAGCAGTTTGAAAAATGCCATTCAAAGCATTTTCATAAATGTTGCGGTACTTTTCTTCTGCTTCCCGGAGGGCAGTTTCTGCTTTTTGGCGATCGGTAATATCGCTAGAAATCGACAAAAAACAAGCTTCTCCGTCAATATCGATGGTTTCTATCGACAGCAATGCCGTTCTTTCTGTACCATTTTTATTACGAAACCTGAGTTCATAATTGTGAAGAGCCGTCTTATTTTTTAACATTTGAATCATGCGATCGCGCTCTCCCAAACTCGCCCAAAAATTGAGCTGTACCGCTGTTTTTCCAATAATTTCTTCGTGACTGTACCCCATCATCCGACAAAAGCTCTCATTGGCTTCAATGTGGCGACCATCGCTAATTCTAGTCAGGGTAATCGCATTAGGACTTAAACGGAAAGCTTTAGAAAACTTTTCTTTTGCCTTGGCAAGATCGGCGGTACGTTCTGCAACTTGCACTGCTAAATTCTCGTTGTATTCATTTAATACTTTCTCCGCTAGTTTGCGTTCTGTAATATCTTGAAAAGCGCACATCCCGTAGATAATATTTCCTTGAGCGTCATAAATAGGAGTTCCCCAAACTTGCAGGGGAACAGTTTTGTCAGCCGAGGAGATTTCTATGTCATCAACAGTTACACTTTTACCCTGCAAAGCATTTAAAATTGGGTCGCGTTCCGCCGGGTATATTTCCTGAGTGCCAGCTAAATAAACTTGGTAGGATTGACGTAAACTTTCGGAATCTGCTGGTACAATTCCTTGAGATAAAAGTTGCTCTCCGGTAGGATTAATGTAGTGAGGTTGACCGTTGGCATCTGCAATGAAAATTCCTAGCGGTACTGCATTGAGAAATTGTTTAACTCGGTTTTCGCTTTCCGAGAGAGAAGTAAATGAATGCTGCAATTGCTCTGCCATGCTGTTAAAAGCAGTGGCAAGTTCTCCGAGTTCATCTTCGCGATTCAGAGTGAGCTTTGTATCCCATTCATTCCGCGCCAAAGCTTTCGCAGCCGCATTCAATTTTAAAATCGGCTGCACCACCCATTTAGCAGTAAGAATACCCAGAAGTGTCGCCCCAATTAAAGCTGCAACCGACAGCAAAAAAGTCGTGCGCGTATTGGCGTTAATTTGTTCCATAAAGTCCGATTCTGGCACAACTACTACAATCAGCCAATCCAACCCTCGATTGTCTTTAAAAGGAGCTACCTGAATAAAATTTCGCTTGCCGTCAACATCAAAAGTAAGCTGTTGAGAATTATTGATTTTAGCTAAGCTATCGTAGGATTTGTCTAAATGCTGTGCAGTTTGGCGAATTATCGGATTCTCGCTTTCTGAAGCTTTAATGCGTCTTGTTTCTTTACCTTCCACCACGACGAATTCTTGACTCGCCGTTGAAGTGGCAATTAACATTCCCGATCGCTCCATCACAAAAGTTTGTCCTGATTTGCCAATTTTGAGGCTAACCAGAAATTCTTTGATGCGGGAAAACAGCAAATCGCTGCCCGCTACGCCTAACAATTTGCCAGCGTCGTCGTAGATAGGCAAAGCAGCAGTAATTGCCAGTTCCCTAGTCAAAAAATCTGTATAAATTGGAGTCCAAATAGGTTTTTTTGCCGCCGCTGCCGCTATGTACCACGGGCGAGTTCGCGGGTCGTAAATATTGGGTGATATTTGCACTAATTGAAGGCGGTTTCCCTGAGAGTCCGCAGTATATCGAGCTAATTTATTGCCAGTAGAGCTGTCAGCAGCCGATATCAAAATCCTATCTTTAGTGCGGATTGCTCCCGAATGTTCTCCATTTTCTTTGCCTGTGTAAATGATGCTGATAGAATCAAAATATTGAATTTGTTCGAGGAAATGATGTTCTAGTTTTTGGTTGTCTTCTAGGTTCAACTGCCCCAATTTTATGCCCTGAACGTTCAGGTGATTGACTATGTGGGGAATTGACATATAATTTTCCATGCGGTCTTTGATGCGATCGCTAATTTCTCCCCGCAACTGAGCGGCCACATCGTTGACTGCCCGCTGACCGTTTTGGAACGACAGCCAACCTACAACTCCTACGGTGCCGACAATCTGCACTAAAAAAGGAACCACTAGCACCGTTTGTAATGGAGCTTTGCCGATAATTTTGGTAGCAAAGCGATTGAGGGGTTTAGGAAACATATTCATCCTCAGAGGAATTGGGAATTGGGCATGGGGAATTGGGCATTGGTAATTGTTGGGAGTTTTGATTGTAAATTATGTTCCCTTTGCCCTTCCTTTTCTCCTTCTGCTGTAGTTTACTGACCACAGTACCGTCGATCAATTTAAATCAATATAGCGTATTTATACTCAGAGTTTTTTCGTAACTACTGATACAGATAATTGGGCGCGCTCGGCCCTAAGTCGAAATCATCTTATGTATTGCACAATTATCAATAATTCTTGGACGGGCGGGCAGAATACCCACCCCACAAGAAAACTCATTCTTTGTCGAACAGGTCAGAAAGCATGTTAAGCGAGAATGGTGCAAGATATCAGTTTTAACAAACAGTAGCTAACCAGAACTCCGCTCAAAAACCTGCATTTACCTGCGATTCAGCTCCATCCTTTCACCGTAACGTAACAGCATATCCAAACTCTCCAAACGATTTTGCCAAGTTTGAACTTGATAGCTATTATCTGCCGAATGCAAGCGCATTGAAGATTGAAATTGAGATTGAAAACTCCCCAACAATCTTTTAGCAGTTGCTAAACTTTCCCTAGAAGGATTTGCGGCCAATGTGCTCAAAGCTTGCGCCAATTCATCCGATCGACTTTGCAAAACTTTTAGTTCAGATTCCGACACCCGCAACTGATTGTTAGCCAACAAAAAACTCCATTCCTGCTTGAGAGCAGTATACCGCGAAGCCGCCGCCGCAAACGGCTGTCGGTAAGGAATCGGCTCTGCTGCAGAAGTGGAACGCACCGGCGGGCCTTGAGTGCGGTTAAAAAAGCCTTGCATCCCGCTGCTGATACTTTCCACCGCAAAAATAGCATAGCCCCCAGTCGGCAAATCGCGCAAAGCTTGAATTTGGTCGATCGCCACAACTTCCGGGAGAGTCAACAACTTAACCGCCGGAGAAATCAAAGCCGAACCCAGAATTTGTTCCTTTACCAACGGTTCGGTGATGCGCTGAAGTCGGTTCGTATCCAAAGCATAAGTCATCGGCACAATCAAATCTACAATACCTTGACGAGCCCAAACTTCCCAATTTTGCTGAATTTTGTAAATCCGCTGACTTTCCGGGTGCGGAAACACCGCCACCGACAGAATTGTGCGCGGATAATTCTGTCGCAAAAGCTGAGAAACTTCAGCTACAAAAGTATTAATTTGATTAGTTTTAAACTCAACCCACTGCCGCCACAAACTGCCGTCCCTGGGGGAAATATTTACCGGATCTGCACCAGTTAACTGCTTAAATTGCTGCCTCCCCGCAATACCGTAACCGTAAGTAAAATTCGCATTGTCATCTTGAAAAGGATAGCGAATATAGTCTAATTGCACCCCATCTACTTTGTAGCTATTGGCAATTTCGCTGACAATTCGCAGCAAATAATTACGCGCTTCCGGGTTAGCAGGATCGAGATAAAATTTACCATCGTTAGGATTTTGTGTGCGTCCTTTATTGTCAATATTTGCCCAATCTGGATGAGCGGAAAGCACTGGTCCCGGATAAGAACTAGGCTTGCCAATTAAAGTATTGTGGCGCTTATTTCCTGTAGCAAAAACCCAAACCCAAGCGTGCAGTTCCATGCCTCGCTCGTGAGCCAATTTAACCGCAGATTGCAGGGGGTCCCAGCCAACGGTGAGGGGGTTTTGTTGCGGTGCAACTTGACTGGGATAAATGGTATATCCGGCATTCAATGTTTCAAAGAAAACGGTATTGATACCGGCGGCGGCGAGCCGATCGAACACGGAGGCCAAACCCTGTTCAGATCGCGCTGCGACGATCGTCCCGCGATCGAGCCAAACCCCCCGAATTTCCGCCCCAACGCGCTGTCCTTCCTTCGGGTAATTTTGCCACAGCAACTGCCGCGCTTCCACCCACTGCTTTCTAGCCTCCGCGTAGTTTTGCTCTTGCAGGAGTTGGTCAAAACTTTGCAAAACCTGTCGCGCTTGGGCGATCGCCCGCGCCGTTGCTCCTTGCAGAACAGGCGGGCGGCTGGCTGCCGGGCCGCCGGCACTGTTGCTTGCCGCTACCAGTTGAGGGGGGGTAGCAGCATTGAGATTAACAGGCGTATTGGCTGAATTAGCTGCTGTCAGGGCGCTTTCAAATCTGCCGAGGAGGTTGGTGAGTTCTTGGCGCATCAAGTACGCTTCAATGCTGACGATCGGCTTATTGGAATTTGCCTGCACATCCAAACCCGCCGACGCCGACTGATCAGAAGGGTCTGTAAAAGTTGCAGGTACTGGATCGGAAAGCGCACCCGATGGAGAAAGTCGGCTCAGCGGGCTACTAGGTGGCGAAGTAGGGCTGTTTCTAGTGAGTCTGGACGGGGGATTGGGTAGTGGAGCCGTAGCAGCAGTGGGCGGCGCTACAGGCCCAGAAGCGATTGTGCCTCCCCAGCGGGCGATCGAGGCTTGCAACCAAGCCTTATCTACATTTTCCGAACCGTCGCTACCCCAGCGCCAGCCGAGATAGGTAGCGCGATCGGTGGCGATGGCTGCGGAGGAACCGGAACTATCTTTCCAAGTAGCAATAGTTTGACTGTTCGCATCAGCCGGAATCAAGACACCGCCTTGGACTGAGGCATTTTTTTGTTCTGGTGGCATCCAACTGCTAGAAGTAGTGCAAGCCAGATCCCGACAGCGGTTGCGCGGTTGCGGGGTCGCCGGTTGGGTTAACGGAAAAGCCCAATAGGCCCCAAGGAGCGATCGCAAAGATTGGCGCACCAAGGCCGGGGAACTGCGACCGACTGGGCCCGAAGCAATCAAGCGACCGCCCTGGGATGCCCAAGCTTCTAAAACTTTAATTTGCGCCGGACTCAAGGTTTCAATATTGGGCAAAAACAGCACGTTAACGCCTGCTAAATCCGCCGTACTTTTGATTTCTTCGAGATTGATTGGTTTGTAAGCAATGCCACTTTCCCAGAGGCGCGTGGTAATCTTTACCCAATCGGGAGAATTCTCGGAACTGCGAACAACACCCAGAACTACTTCAGCGAAACTCGGAGAGGGAAATAGGATAAAGAGATTGAGTAATGTACTTGCTAGAGTGCCAATTAAGACTCTTTGCAAGAAAGTGAAAAAGCGAATTTTTTGAGCCTGAGAGCAGGCATCAGGCATTTGATGAGGCTTTTTGATTTGTTGCATCATAAATATGAGAATTACCCAGCGCACCGCTAGACAAAAATTCAATAACAATTAAGAGCGATCGATCCGCACCATACAATTTTCTATCCTGCCCTGCAACCTGAATCAGGAAAAAGTGCGATCGATCGATTTTAGATTTTAGATTTTAGATTTTGGATTTTAGATTTTGGATTTTAGATTTTGGATTTAAATCGGGATCTATTCCTCATGACAGTTGACTGTTGACTGTTTGGACATTTGGGCATTTGAACAATACCGATGCCACCGGAAACGATTTTAGATTAAAATCTGCGTGCATTTGGGTTGAAAAACCAAAAATACAATTTAGATGCCGGACAGCTTACAGCCAACAGCCAACAGTCAACAGTCAACAGTCAACTGTCAACAGTCAACAGTCAACTAATTTTCTGGCGTTGCAGCTTCATTCACCGGGAATCGATCGATTAACTGCATCGCCCGACAAGCATTCCTCCGCAAAGAATCCGAAACATGAGGAACATGAGGAATCTGAGACAAGAAATCCAAAGTCCGGCGCAAAATCCGCACCACATCCCCTTCATCCAAACTCGTATGGCTAATCAGTTCCAGCCATTCAACACCCAGAGCCCACTGTTCGACCAAAGTCACTAAATCCCGTTCCAGCCAAATCGGGATCGCAGCTTCATGACGGTACTGCACTTGAAACAATCGGCGCCGCAAGCCTTTTTGCAGATTGTCCAAAGGTGCCAAAACTTCCGGCGACAGCGAGTAGTGAGTCCAACTGTCGGGCCTGGAAACTTCTGTAACTAAGGCCGCGCAAGCAGCAGCGAGGTGGTGCGGGTCGAGTTCGTCAAACTCCGCAGACATCAGCGACAAACCCAGCCATAGTTCGTTATCGCCGCGAATGGCGGCGCAAGCTTGGCCCAAGACTGTGGGTACCAACCTGTCGGAGGAGTCATCTCGGTTTCCAGTTGCCGAAACAACTTTTTCCAAGCAGCCGAAATTCAGCAATATGTCGATTAAGTTGAGAAATTGCTCCCAGTAGCGAGCTCGCTGCTTTTCTAAGTCTTGTTCGCTTTTGCGGATTTCTTTTTTCAATTCTTCCCGACGGCGCTGGCGTTTGAGCAAAGTACCGGGATTGCCCCATACTAGAACCGGGTGAATTTCTAGCTTAGCTTCTAGGGCTGCGATTTTCTGCTGTTGCTCGATCGCCTCTGGGCTCGGTTCCGGTGTCGGCAATTCTGGGATCGATGCAGCAATTGAAGCAGTTTCTTCATTTGCCAAGCGGCACTGGCCGAGTCTCAGGGGCATTTCCGACGGCGGGTTCAAGGTATCTGCAACGGTCAAGCGAGGTAATTCGGCGTGCAGACTAGCGACATCGCTAATGGCAACGACATACCAGCGGTTATCTTTGCCCAAGCACACCAAATTTGGTGCTTGGCCAGAACCTGCGATTTTGGCAACCAATACGGCGGGTACAGGATTTGTGTGCGATCGTTTGGCTGTCGGAACGTGCTTACCTTTGAGACTCAGAACCGTACCGAGAACTGCAAAAGCCACAGCTACTGACATTTCCTTAAATCGCGCTTCTTCAGCTTGCTGCAATAGAATTTTGAGCAAACGTTTGTCTTCTTTGAGTCTTGCCTGCAATTTTTCGTAATGGGCGAGCTCTTTTTCCAGGGTGGAGACATTTCCTCCGGCCGCCAGGGACTGTTCAAGCACCGCCAATTCTGTTTGCAATCGGTCTAATTCTTCTTGCTGCGGCTGCAAGTACAAGGTAGACAGGTATTGACCAAAACTCCGCTCTACCAACTCTTGAGCTTCGTCAAGAGTGTGAGTTTGCAGCAAATTCAGCACCATGCCGTAGCTGGGCGTAAACTGACTGGCGAGGGGGTCGGCTTTGGCTGTTGCCAAATATGAGGCTTCTTTTGCGCCTTCAAAGCGCGTCTGAACTGCTACCACGTGTCCCAGCTTGTCCATGCCCCGCCGACCCGCCCGACCGGCCATTTGCAGGAATTCTGAAGCGTTTAGCAGCCGATGTCCCTTGTCGGTGCGCTTGGACAGGGTGGAAATAACTGTGGTGCGGGCGGGCATATTAATCCCGGCTGCTAGGGTTTCGGTGGCAAATACGACTTTTATCAAACCTCTGCCGAAAAGTTCTTCTACTAAACCTTTCCAAGCGGGCAAAATGCCTGCGTGGTGGGCGGCGATGCCTTTTAAAAGTGCTTCTTTTTGACCGAAGCGTTCTGCTTCTGGGTTTCGCTGTAAAAAATCGTCAATTATGCGTTTGAGTTCGGCTGTTTCGGCTTCGTTAACTAGGGAGAAATTGCCGACTTCTGCGACTGCTTGGTCGCACCCGCGACGGCTGAAGATGAAGTAAATTGCTGGTAGCATATCTCGATCGTCCAACCGGGCCAAAACATCGGTCAAACTCGGAGTGGGGATGCTGCCTCTTTCTACTTTTTGCTGCTTCTTTTTGGGGACTAACCGGATATTGGCTCTTTTGCCGGTCTCGTCTAGCAGGGGAAATATCCCTTTTTGGTTGGCGAAGTGGAATTGCAGCGGTACTGGCCGAAAGTCTGAGTAGACGAGCTCTGTGGGCCCGTGGACTTTGTTAATCCAGTCTGTGAGTTGGTCGCTATTGGCAACGGTTGCTGAGAGGGCGAGCAGTTGAATTTCGCTCGAACAGTAGATGATGGATTCTTCCCAGACGGTACCACGCTGGCGATCGTTCATGTAGTGACACTCGTCGAGCACCACGGTTTCGACTCCGGTGAGGGAAGTACCGACTTCTCCGATCGGCGTACCGTAGAGCATATTCCGAAATATTTCGGTAGTCATCACCAAAATCGGCGCATCTCGATTAACGGAGATGTCGCCCGTCAGCAAACCTACGTTGTCGTCTCCAAATTGACTGCGGAAGTCGCGCAGCTTTTGGTTGGAAAGAGCTTTGAGGGGAGTGGTGTAGAAGACGCGCCGCCCCCTGGAGAGTGCTTGATGGATGGCGTATTCGCCGATTAAAGTTTTCCCCGAGCCTGTGGGAGCGCACACGACAACGGATTTACCTGCATCGAGGGCGGCGATCGCCTCTCTCTGAAAGTTATCTAGCTCGAAGGGAAATATGGTCTTCAGATCCAGCTCTGGGCGGTTCTGGGCAGTGTCTTGCACAAGGATTATTATAAGGTTTCAGGGAAGTATGCTTAAATCTTGCTCAAAGCAAGTCAGCAGAGGACTGTATTGATTTTAGACCTTCGCCACCAAATCGGCTATGAAGGAATAAGTCTGTTGGCAGTTGGCAATTGGCAGTTGACAGTTGACAGAAGAAATTTTTGCCTTCTTCCCTCTTCCTTCTTCCCTCTTCCTTCTTCCTTCTTCCTTCTCTATGATTCCAGTTATTTCGACTATTCCTGTGGTGCAGCTTGCTTCGGGCGATCGGCTTTCACTGCAAGTCTATCAGTTTCAAGGTGCTGTTCCCGGCAAAAAAGCTTATCTCCAATCTAACCTCCACGGCGCTGAGATTAGTGGTAATGCTGTGATTTACCAATTAATTGAGTTTTTAATAGACCTCTTGCGAAAGTGCGCTCGTTCTAGGTAAAATAAAAGAAAAAATTAGATTAATAATATGAATTACGAAC
>NZ_JAUBPS010000124.1:0-8181 GCF_036700865.1 Microcoleus sp. S13C4 | reverse complement strand
TGAGGACGACCAGACATTGTAATTCTCTCCTTTACTTTTTACACAAGTCTATCACATCTTTAAAAAAATGGTATTACTACAAACCTATTTTTGCCATGTTGTCTAGTGTTTAATAAATAAAGAAACCCGGTTTTTTTAATAAACCGGGTTTCGGGATGAGTGAAAACTAAACTAATTTCAGTTGGTTTTCTTCTTAGTGGCAGTCGCAGTCGCCGTCTTCTTAGCAGTCGTTTTCTTTGCTGTTGTCGCCGTTTCCGACTTCGCCGCAGTCGTTTTCTTCACGGCAGTCTCCGTCTTTTTAGCAGTCGTTTTCTTCGCCGCAGTCTTCTTCGTTGCAGTCTCCGATTTCGCCGCAGTAGTCTTAGTTGACTTCTTCGACTTGCTGCTAGATTTTCCGCCGCCCGCTGCTTCCTTCGCTGCTAACAAATCCAGTGCTTTTTGTAAGGTGAAATTCTCCACAGATTCATCCTTAGCCAAAGAAGCATTGATATCGCCGTGTTTGACGTAGGGCCCATAACGGCCGTCGTAAACATTGATAAGTTCTCCCGATTCTGGATGCGCGCCCAATTCCTTCAAAGGTGTAGCTGTTTTGCTGCTGCCGCGGGCGGCTTTCGGTTGCGCTAATAGTTCCAATGCCCGATCGAGCATTATAGTCAAAACATCATCCGGCGGTTTGATCGATCGATAATCTTTCCCCACCTTACCCTGGTCGTGAACCACATAAGGCCCGTACATACCCAAATTAGCTTGTACCTTCGCCCCCGTATCCGGGTGAGTGCCCAACAACCGAGGTAAAGTCAACAAACTCACCGCCATATCCAGCGTCACGGTATCCTTATCCGTCCCCTTCGGTAAAGAAGCCCGCTTCGGTTTCTTGTTCGTTTCCGAAACATCCCCTAACTGAACGTATGGCCCATAACTGCCAATCAGCACATAAATCGGTTCCCCGGTTTCCGGGTGAAGACCCAATTTTTCCGGGCCTTCCGTTTTTTGCTTTAACAGAAACTCCACTTGTTCCGGATCTAAATCGGCCGGCGTCAAATCTTGGGGAATCGATGCTTTTACCAGGCCTTCTTCGCTTTCAGATTCTAGGTATGCGCCGAATTTGCCGATGCAAACTTTAGCTGAAATATTCTCCAATACCACTGTTCGGGCAACTTTCGCGTCAATCTGACTTTCCTGTTCTTTGACTTGGGTTGCGAGTCCCGTTTCCCCTGTATAAAACTTTTGCAAATACGGCAGCCATTTCGCCTCGCCGGTGGCAATTTCATCCAGGGTTTGTTCCATTCGGGAAGTAAAACCGGTGTCTACTAAATCGGGAAAATGTGTTTCCAATAAAGTAGTGACGGCGAAAGCGGTGAATGTCGGAATTAGGGCGTTAGCTATTAATTTGGCGTATCCCCGATCGACAATTGTACCGATAATACTCGCATAGGTACTCGGACGGCCCACACCTTCACTTTCGAGCATTTTGACCAAAGAAGCTTCCGTGTAGCGGGCGGGAGGTTGAGTTTCGTGCCCGATCGCCCCTAAATCCTTACAATTAGGTTTATCCCCCACCTTCAGCGCCGGCAAAATCACCTCTTGGTCTTCCAACGCCGCATTCGGATCGTCGGAACCTTCCACGTATGCCCGCAAAAAGCCCGGAAAATCAATGCGTTTGCCGCTGGAACGGAAACCGGCATCTTCTACTTGAGTTTGTACCGTGACGTGAGTTTGGCGGGAATCGGCCATTTGAGAAGCCACAGTCCGCTTCCAAATCAAATCATAGAGGCGGAAATCAATGCCATCTAATCCCGTTTGCTGGGGAGTCCGAAAAGTGCTACCGGCGGGACGGATAGCTTCGTGGGCTTCCTGGGCACCTTTGCTTTTCGTCGTATATTTGCGCGGTTGGGGGCTGAGGTATTCGCTGCCGTAAAGTTCTTGCACGCAACTGCGCGCCGCTGCGATCGCCTGTTCGGACAAATGCACCGAATCCGTCCGCATATAGGTGATAAAACCGCGTTCGTAGAGACTTTGGGCAATTCGCATCGTTTCCCGCGCACCCAGCCGCAGCTTGCGGTTAGCTTCCTGCTGCAAAGTCGAGGTCGTAAACGGCGGCGACGGTTTGCGGGTGACTGGCCGTTCTTCGAGATTGGTGACAGTCCAAGGTTTGTTTTGGATGCGTGAGAGTAAAGCCCGCGCCTGTTCTTCGTTCAGCAAAAGTACGCGGCGGCCGGAGATAATTTGCCCGGTATTTTCATCAAAATCGCTGCCGTTTGCAACTTTCACATTGCCGACTGTCACGAGTTTGGCATCAAAGGAAATTTTGCCCTTTTCCAAAAGGGCTTTTAAATCCCAGTAACTACCTTGGCGGAAAGCGCGGCGTTCCCGTTCCCGGCGCACCAAAAGCCTGACTGCGACTGACTGTACTCTACCAGCGGACAAACCCCAAGCGATTTTTTTCCAGAGTAGCGGAGAGAGTGTGTAACCGACGAGTCGATCGAGAATTCGGCGAGTTTCTTGGGCTTGTACAACTCGATTGTCGATATCGCGGCAGTGAGTTAAAGCGTCGCGGATAGCTTCGCGGGTGATTTCGTGAAACACCATCCGCTTGATGGGAACTTTGGGTTTGAGGATTTGCAGCAAATGCCAGGAAATGCTTTCGCCTTCCCGGTCTTCGTCAGTGGCTAGAATCAGTTCTGTGGCGTCTTTGAGGGCGTCTTTGAGTTCTTTAACAATTTTCTTTTTATCTTTCGGGATGACGTAGAGGGGTTCAAAGTCTGCTTCCACGTTTACGCCCAGTTGCGCCCATTTTTCTCCTTTAACGGCTTCTGGTATTTCTTCGGCGGAGGATGGTAGGTCGCGGACATGGCCCATCGATGCCTCTACACGGTAGGTGGAGGGCAGGAAGTTGCGGATGGTGCGGGCTTTGGTCGGAGATTCGACGATGACTAAGGTTGACATGGCATCTTTTAAATATGGATGGCAGCGCAGCTAGAGGGTCTAAGTTAGAGAGTGTAGGTTAGATGTCAAGACTTCTTTCAATTTTGGGCGATTATTTTCAAACTACCTTAATTTTTAAGTTATTGCCGATCGGGTGGCAGGTGACAATGTGATGGGATTTTACTGCTGTGGGGGCAGAGGCTGCGAATCGCGTCTCTACAAGATGCACCGGAGGATGACCTGACTTTAGCAGAATTGTCGGTAACTGGATGTTGAGACTGCGGGATGTGGGCGGATGGTTCCTCAATCTAGTTGTAACTTGAAGCTTGGGGAAGGTTGGGGCGATCGATTGCGCGATTTTAGATTTTAGATTTTAGATTTTAGATTGGGAAAGATTGACTGAGTAGAGGTTTGGGACTATCGATTGCGCGATTTTAGATTTTAGATTTTAGATTTTAGATTGGGAAAGATTGACTGAGTAGAGGTTTGAGACTTTGGTACAGTACGCAGTGCAGCATAAGCGTGGCGATCGCAAAAAAAGCAATCACAGAGGATTAAAATTAATTGAGCGATTGATTCTCTGAACAATGCTATGACATTTGAATTCGACCATCTTTTCATCCTTACTGATATGGGTGCTTCGGAAGCTAATCGTTTATCCTCATTCGGTTTAGTGGAGGGTGGATCTCGCATTCATCGCGGACAAGGTACAACCAATCGCTGTTTCTTTTTCCATAACGCAATGTTGGAATTGTTATGGATTCACGATCCAGAAGAGGCGAAGTCTGAGCCAATTCATCAGACTCGTCTTTGGGAGCGATCGACAAATCGGAATAATGGTGCGTGTCCGTTTGGCATCTGTTTGCGTCCAGCCAAAGGTTCTGAGGACACAGTTGCATTTTCTAGTTGGGCATATCGTGCGCCTTACTTACCTGAAACGATGAGTATCGCGGTGGGTACAAATAGTGAGGTTTTGACTGAGCCCATGCTTTTCCAAATTCCCTTTGGTAAACGTCCAGATCAATACTCTACTGATAAGTCACAGCCTTTGGAGCATGGTGTTGGTTGGCGCGAAATTACTCGCGTAGAATTAGTCAGTCCTGCTGCCAATAATCCGTCACCTGAACTTCAAGCAGTGCTTGAGACAAATCAGGTCAACTTACGGATAGGAACCGAGTATTTTGTGGAGCTTGGTTTTGATGGAGAAGTGCAGGGACAACAGGTAGATTTCCGACCTGGCTTGCCGCTTATTATCAGTTGGTAATCTAAAGCCGTAAAACAATTAATAATATGGCTTCAGTATCGAACGAGCTGCGATCGTTCGTACAGAACGCGGACTGACAAGTTCAAACAGATTAAAGGCAATTGAGAACTTTCCAGGTTTACTGAGTAAACTAGAGATATACTAACCCCCAATTTATTGAGGACTGGAAAATGGAGACAATTACTGACCTGCCGGGGTATCGCATAACAGAACAACTCTATGCAGGCGATCGCACTCTAGTGTATCGGGGTGTTCGGGAGAGCGATCGCACTCCAGTCGTCATCAAACTGCTGCGAAACGAATACCCCAGCTTCAGCGAACTACTTCAATTCCGCAACCAATATACCATTGCCAAAAATCTCCACCTCCCCAGTATTGTTAAGCCACTCGATTTAGCGCCTTACAAAAACGCCTATGCTTTGATAATGGAGGACTGTGGAGGAGTTTCCCTCTGTAGTTATCTCAAGGCAGCAACTGATAAAAACCAACCCTGTAAATCTTTATCTTTAGAAAACTGTCTAGACCTAGCCTTGCAACTAGCAGATATTCTCCACTCTCTCTACCAAAACCAAGTTATTCATAAAGATATCAAACCCGCCAATATCCTGATTCATCCCGAAACTAAACAAATTAAACTGATTGACTTTAGCATCGCCTCCCTACTGCCGAGAGAAACCCAAGAAATCCATAATCCCAACATCCTTGAAGGAACCTTAGCTTATCTCTCCCCAGAACAGACAGGAAGAATGAATCGAGGTATTGACTATCGGAGTGACTTTTATTCCCTCGGTGTGACCTTCTATGAATTGTTGACAAGACAGTTACCCTTCGAGTCAGACGACCCTATGGAGTTAGTACATTGTCATCTAGCCAAAGAGCCGATTACGGTGTACGAAATCGCTCCCGCCGTTCCCCTAATTTTATCCCAAATAGTCAGTAAATTGATGGCGAAGAATGCAGAAAATCGCTATCAGACTGCATTAGGACTCAAGCACGATTTAGAGATTTGTATTGCTCACTTACAAAAAACAGGTAACATTGAGATATTTACATTGGGAACGCGGGATATTACAGACCGTTTCCTCATCCCCGAAAAGCTCTACGGCAGAGAAATTGAAGTGGATAATTTATTAGCTGCTTTTGAAAGAGTCAGTAGGGGCAGCACGGAAATGATGCTGGTGGCAGGTTTTTCGGGCATTGGTAAAACGGCAGTCGTGAATGAAGTTCATAAACCGATAGTTCGTCAGCGCGGTTATTTTATTAAAGGCAAATACGACCAATTTCAGCGCAACATTCCTTTCAGTGCTTTTGTGCAATCATTTCGAGATTTGATGGGGCAATTATTGAGCGAGTCCGATGCTAAAATTGAACACTGGAAGACTAAAATCCTGGTAGCATTGGGCGACAACGGACAAGTTATTATTGAAGTCATTCCCGAACTAGAACGGATTATCGGACAACAACCCCCTGCCCCCGAATTATCAGGGATAGCTGCTCAAAATCTGTTCAATTTACTCTTGCAAAAATTTATATCTGTCTTTACCACAAAAGAGCATCCCTTAGTGATGTTTCTGGATGACTTACAATGGGCAGATTCGGCATCTTTAAAGTTGATGAAGTTCCTCATAGGTGAATCCCAGTCCAGTCACCTGCTACTAATTGGAGCCTATCGAGACAATGAAGTTTCCGCTGCCCATCCCTTGATGTTGACCCTAGATGAAGTCACTAAGCTGTTTAGCATTTAAACTGGGTGTTGCAGAGGCTGAAACCCTTTACTGGCTTAGATAGTATCGAAAATTTAAATGGTGAACAGCTTAAAACAGGGGCAACGGTCAATACCATCACACTTGCACCTCTGGCTCGCACCAGTTTGAATCAATTAGTAGCAGATACGCTGACTTGTTCTCCTAAATTAGCAGAACCGCTGACGGAATTGGTGTATCAGAAAACAAAAGGCAACCCATTTTTTGCGACGCAGTTTCTCAAGGCCTTGTATCACGATGGATTAATTGTTTTCGATATCAAAGCAGGCTATTGGCACTGCCATATTAGCCAAATTACAGAAGCAGCACTGACGGAGGATGTAGTTGAATTCATGGCGCAGCAGTTACAGAAATTGCCCGTTGAAACTCAGTCAGTTTTAAAAGTAGCCGCTTGCATGGGCAATCAGTTTGATTTGACAACATTAGCAATTGTTTCGCAAATCTCGGAGACGGAAACGGCAACGGCATTGTGGAAAACTTTACAGGAAGGTTTTCTTTTACCTCAGAGTGAGATTTATAAATTTTATGTAGGGGAAGAAGAAAAGCTCGATCGATCTACTTCTCAAACGGTTGCCTATCGCTTCTTGCACGATCGCGTCCAACAAGCTGCATATTCTCTAATTCCAGATTCACAGAAAAAAGCAACGCATCTCAAAATTGGACAGTTACTCCAGCAAAATTGTCCCGAAATAGAGCAAGAGGAAAAACTGTTTGATATTGTCGGGCATTTGAATCGAGGAATTGAGTTAATCACCCAACCGAGCGAACGAGAAGCCTTAGCTAAACTCAACTTGGCAGCCGGTTGTAAAGCCAGAAATTCTACCGCCTACACGGCAGCCAGAGTTTATCTACAAGTGGGGGTTGAGCTACTGACAACCAAGTGTTGGCAAAGCGAGTATGAATTGACTCTGAACCTCTATGTTGCTGCTGCTGAAGTCGCCTATTTGAATGCTGACTTTGATGGCATGGAACAGATGGCAGCACGGGTGTTACAGAATGCCCCGACAATCTTAGACAAAATCAAAATTTACGAAATTCAAATCGCTGCCCAGACAGCACAGAGCAAGTCACTAGAAGCCATTGCAGTAGCAAGAGATGCACTCTGGCAATTGGGGATTGAACTACCCACTGCACCTGACGAAGCCTTGATTAGCCAAGCGCTACAAGGCGTTGCTAGCCAACTCCAAGGTAGAACGATTGATCAACTGGTGAATCTGCCTGTGATGAGTGATCCTCAGACTCAGGCAGCTATGCCAATATTGGCGATGTTATATGCACCCATTCTCCAGGGAATCCCAGGCTTAGTGCCCCTACTTAGCTCCACGATGGTAAGTTTATCGCTCTCCTTTGGGAATGCACCCGCATCAACAGTGGGCTATGCGATTCATGGACTGGTATTAAGTGCTTTTTTGGGAGAGGCACAAACGGGATATAGCTTTGGTAAATTAGCCCTCTCATTGCTTGATCGGGTCAATGCACGAGAATTTAAGTGCATTACTCATAATATGTTTGGGGCATTTATTCAGCATCATCAAAATGCTATGAGGGCAGGGATAGCAACGCTGAAAGAGGGCTTTATAGCTGGCATGGAAGCGGGCGATTTTCTTAACGCTGGCTACAACATAGCTACTTACAGCTACATCAACTTTTACGGTGGGGTAGAGCTGGATACTTGGGAACCGGAACTTGCAGGCTACAATGCTACCTTGGCTCAGGTGAAGCAATATTCTGCTCAGACTTATTTGCGTATGGAGCAGCAGATGTTGCATAACTTGAGGGAAGTGGTGAACCAGCCGGATTGCTTAATCGGAACTGCCTATGATGAAACGGTGATGATTCCTAAGCACTATCAGGATCATGAATTCAGTGCGATCGCCCTTGTGTACATTTACAAGCTGCTGCTTGCCTACTCATGGGGCAATTATCCGGCTGCCTTAAACCACATTTGTCAAGTCAAGCCGTATGTGATGGCATTATCGGGATTGGTTCATGTTCCTGCTTTCCATTTCTATGCAGCCCTGACGTATCTGGCAGTGTTTTCCACACAGCCAGAAACCGAGCAAACTGAAACTCTCGCCCTAGTGGAAGCCCATCAAACCACTCTGCATCAATGGGCGCAAAATGCTCCCATGAATCATCTGCATAAGTGGTATTTATACCATTTTGCCAAATAAGTGCTACAATGTCAGGTCAGAAAATTAAGGGATTTTTTATGAAGGTCAACTATCA
>NZ_JAUBPS010000182.1:0-1001 GCF_036700865.1 Microcoleus sp. S13C4 | reverse complement strand
GAGCCGGATGCAATGAAAGTCGCACGTCCGGATCTAACTGAGAGGTGCGGAGGATAATACCTCCCATCGACTCAACCATAGTAGAGGTGGTAAGAAAGAGAAAAATGAAACCCTACTCCCTAGATATGTGGCAAAAGATCGTTGACACAAGGAGAAGCAGGTAATACCTCTATTCGGAAAGTAGCAGAAAGATTTCAATTCAGTAAAAGTACGGTCCAAGCACTATTACAACGAAAAAAAGAGACAGTAAAATTACTTCCTAATCAGGCAAAGGGTGGTAAACCAAGCCGACTGTTGGGTCACGAACAACAGGTCGTGCAACAAAAATCTGTGGGATACCTCGAATTGAGTGAGTGTTAATCCTAAAAACAGATGAATTGCTTACTATGTGGTCACGATAAAGTCCATAGACATGGAAAAACGGAGACAGGGCAGCAGAGATACAAGTGTCCTTGCTGTGGTAAAACTTTCCCCGAACACTTTGACAGTCTCTACTATGGTCGTCATCTAACTCAAGAGGAAGTTCATACCATCCTTCAAGCTCATGGAGAGGGAAGTAGCCTTCGGGGAATTAGCCGTATCAGTGGCAGAGTCTACGGGACGGTAGTCTCCCTTATTCAAGGTGAAGCGTCAAAAAGCACTGATGATTCACAATCAAGAAGTCAAACAGATAGAAACAGAAGAAGTGATTGCCGACGAAATGTGGTCATTCGTCGAAAAAAACAGAAAAATTGTCTAGCACAGGAGTTAAGAGCCGGAGACTGTTGGATCGGATTGAGTTTAGCATCAGATAGTGGCTTAATTCTGGCAGCTAGAGTGGGAAAACACACGGATGCCTTCATCGAAGAATTGGTCAACAGCACCCTGGCGGAAAACCGACTGTCTCAATTGGAAAAGCCATGGTTAGGGCGGTTATGAGCGAGTACTAATACCAATTTTCAAAAATCATGCAACAGTAGCTAGGGCTGACAAAATGTAATCCCATCCAGTTATAGATGCTA
>NZ_JAUBPS010000123.1:0-8189 GCF_036700865.1 Microcoleus sp. S13C4 | reverse complement strand
AATTGTTCGTAATTCATATTATTAAGCTAATTTTTTCTTTTATTTTACCAGAGCGCTCGCACTTTCGCAAGAGGTCTAATATACAAAACTTTAGCAGGAAAGGAGTTAACAGCTCATCAGCAAGCAGCCAGAAAAAATAATTTCATATATAAATACTTCTCACCTCTACCGTGAGAAGTATCTTTTTTACACCCCAAGGCTTTCACCCCCCACAACCCAGCTTTCCTCGGTCAAAATTGTGCGCTTGTTGCCCAAAAATTAACGTTAATTTAAACTTTGATTGAGAGAAAAGTGATATACAATTCAATTGTTTACTTGTAAAAAATGGAGTAAAAATAAATAGTGTCACCAGTAACAAAATAATATCTCGCGTCAGTTACAAGATCGATCGCACTTATCGATCGCACTTTACAAAACAACCAAAACTCAGGAGTCAATCGCTGATGATGCTAGGAACAACCGAGATTCCGCAATTAAAGCCGCTTTCCGACTCAGAAGTACACAAAATGAACGCCTACTGGCGGGCGGCAAACTACCTATCCGTCGGACAAATCTATCTCCTCGACAACCCCCTACTCAAAGAACCCCTCAAAATCGAACACGTCAAACCGAGACTCCTCGGACATTGGGGCACCACTCCAGGTTTAAACTTCATCTACGTTCACCTCAACCGCATCATCAAAGCCCAAGACCTCAACACCATCTACATCGCAGGTCCTGGACACGGCGGACCGGGCTTGGTCGCCAACACCTATCTCGAAGGGACTTATACCGAATATTACTCGAACATTTCCCAAGATGAAGACGGTATCAAACGGCTGTTCAAACAGTTCTCCTTTCCCGGCGGTATCCCCAGCCACGTCGCCCCGGAAACCCCCGGTTCGATTCACGAAGGCGGCGAACTCGGCTACGCCCTGGTGCACGCTTACGGGGCGGCCTTCGACAATCCCGATTTGATTGTGGCGGCCGTTGTCGGCGACGGGGAAGCCGAAACCGGCCCCTTGGCTGCTAGCTGGCACTCTAACAAGTTTCTCAACCCGGTTAGGGACGGGGCCGTGTTGCCGATTTTGCACTTGAACGGCTACAAAATTGCCAATCCAACGCTGTTGGCCCGCATTCCGCGCGAGGAATTGGAAAGTTTGATGGTCGGTTACGGCTACAAACCTTATTGGGTGGAAGGTTCAGACCCGGAAACGATGCACCAGTTGATGGCTGCAACTCTCGATACTGCGATCGGCGAAATTAAGGCGATTCAGGAAAAAGCCCGGACGGAGGGCTATTCCGGCCGTCCCCAGTGGCCGATGATTGTGATGAAAACTCCCAAAGGCTGGACGGGGCCGAAGGAAGTTGACGGTAAGAAAACTGAGGATTATTGGCGATCGCACCAAGTCCCACTTTCGGAAATGGCTTCTAAGCCGGGACACGTCCAACTCCTGGAAGATTGGATGAAAAGCTATAAGCCGGAAGAACTCTTCGACGAAAAGGGCAAGTTAATTCCGGAATTGGCAGAATTAGCGCCCAAGGGATCTCGGCGGATGGGGGCAAATCCCCACGCTAACGGCGGCCTGCTGCTGCGAGACTTGAAAATGCCGGAATTTGAAGACTTTGCCGTTGACGTGCAAAAACCGGGCACTGTAATGGCAGAAGCAACCCGCGTTTGCGGCCGCTTCCTGCGAGAGGTGATGAAACTGAATCAGGAAAACGCCAATTTCCGCATTGTCGGGCCTGACGAGACGGCCTCAAACCGCCTCGATCCGGTGTTTGAAGTGACAAACCGGGTTTGGGCGGGGGAAATTTTGCCCGAAGACGACCACATCTCCCCCGACGGCCGGGTGATGGAAGTCCTCAGCGAACATCTATGTCAGGGATGGCTGGAAGGCTATTTGCTGACGGGACGCCACGGCTTTTTCTCTTGTTACGAAGCGTTTATTCACATCATCGATTCGATGTTCAACCAACACGCCAAGTGGTTGAAAACTACTAACGACATTCCTTGGCGCCGACCGATCGCCTCTCTCAACTACCTGCTAACTTCTCACGTTTGGCGGCAAGACCACAACGGTTTTTCTCACCAAGATCCGGGTTTTATCGACCACGTAATTAACAAGAAAGCGGAGGTTGTGCGGGTTTATTTGCCGCCGGATGCGAACACTTTGCTGTCTGTAACGGATCACTGTCTCCGCAGCCGCCACTATGTGAACGTGATTATTGCAGGGAAGCAGCCGGCATTGCAGTATTTGGATATGGATGCTGCGATTAAACACTGTACGGCCGGCATCGGTATTTGGGAGTGGGCTAGCAATGATAAAGGCGGCGAACCGGATGTGGTGATGGCTTGCGCGGGTGATGTTCCGACGCTGGAAACTTTGGCTGCGGTTGACATTCTCCGCCGAGATTATCCGGATTTAAAAGTGCGGGTGGTTAATGTGGTGGATTTGATGACTCTTCAGCCTTCGACAGAACATCCCCACGGTTTGTCTGACAAGGATTTTGATAGTTTGTTCACGAAAGATAAGCCGGTGATTTTTGCTTTTCACGGTTATCCTTGGCTGATTCACCGATTGGCTTACCGCCGGACGAATCACTCGAATATTCACGTTCGGGGTTACAAGGAAGAGGGTACGACTACGACGCCGTTTGATATGGTGGTGGTTAATGACCTCGATCGATTCCATTTAGTCGCAGATGTACTCGATCGCGTTCCGAAACTGAGTTCTGTAGCAGCTTACGGCAAACAAGCTATCCGTGACAAGCTGATCGAACACACGCAGTATATCACCGAGCACGGCGATGATATGCCGGAAATCCGCGATTGGAAGTGGCCGCACGGGGGCCCGGTTTCGCCGGAAGCGCCGCAGGAAACGACCGATCCGGGGGCGACTGCAGAACAAACTGTGCGATCTGGTGCGCCTGGATAGGTGCGATCGCTTGTAGATCGCAAGCTACTCATCCCTATGATTGTCAACCACAGGGAAAATGAACGATTTTGCGAGTATACAACCTACGCACGATCCAGGTTTCACCTCAGTTTGACAATCATAGGGAGTGACATCAGTTAAATAAAGCTTCAGCAAGGAATGTCAATTTCTAGGTATGCGCCCGGAACAATAGTGTCGATCGCGTTCCGAATATCGTCTTGATGCCTTTGAATACGCGGCCAAGATGTAGACAGCAAAACCACAATAGCAATTTGTCGGCTTGTCAGGTTTTGTTGATAACGCAAGTTGCGATCGGTCGTGACGAGCAGATTATACCCCTCGCGTTCGGCTGTGTCGAGCAGATTGCCATTTTCTAATGTTGACCATCCACGTTCATAAGCAGTATCTACTTTATGATCCAGCAACGAGCGGCGCAACGGTACTGGCGTACCTTGGTCGAACAATATCTTCATACTTGTGCCATCTGCGTTAAGGAGGCTAGGGCGCGATCGAGTAATACCTCAACTTGGGTGCGAGTTACTCCCGGAAACCATTCGAGAAACTGGTCAACAGAGGCTCCATCTTTAATATTCTCGAAAAAGGCGGCAACAGGTACGCGCGTTCCCCGAAATATCCATGCACCACTCACCTTGGTCGGATCGCGTTCAATCACTTCAAAGAGGTCTATATTCTGCATGACGTTCGTTGCTTGTTGCGGCTCAAGTAAAACAACTAAGATAGAATTAATCTTAGCATAAATCAACGGTGATTTAGGATTTGTACATTCAAAAGAGGCGGTCATGCTTAAAGAAATAGAAATTCAAAATTTTAGGTGCTTTGAGCAAATCAAAATTTCTGGGTTTGAAAGAGTCAACTTAATCGGTGGTAAAAACAATGCTGGTAAGACAGCCTTGCTAGAAGCAATTTTACTGACTGTGGCTCCACAATTTAGAACTCTAACAATGCTAAGAGATTTTAGAAACGAGTCGTCAAAAAGCTTACCAGCTATGCGTAATAGAGGATGGAATACATTATTTGGTGTAGCAGAAGAAAATAAATTTATAGTAATTTTTAGAAAAGAGGATAATAATAACCCCTATCAACTAGAAATATCGCTCAATAGCTCCCTGAATCTAAATCAGGTTTTGACTGGTGAAGGTGCAGAAAAAATAATAGATTATTTGTCGAGGGACGACTCACGTTTCTCTGGACTAACTATTAAGTTAACAAGAAACGGACAGGAACTTGCTACGTCCTCTTCTATAGCTGGTTCCCCGGGTCCAATAATTGCTAATAGCATTTCTACTACTGAGGGATTACCAATCATTCCATCCTTTCTCAGAATTTCAGGAAAAGAACTCACAGAAGCATACGATCGAGCGCGTTTGGATGACAAAGATAGCGAAGTTTTGAAAGCTTTTCAAGTTTTAGACTCTTCTATAGAATCTGTAGAGAGTTTTTCGATTGGGGAACCCACGCTCTACTTGAGAAGAAAAGGCGAAAAGCGTTTGCCTTTATCATTGTTTGGAGATGCCATTAATAGAGTTGCAGAAATAATCCTTAAACTGGTAAACAATGAATATAAAATCTTGCTCATCGATGAGATAGAAAATGGCATTCACCATACAAGTCAGCCGGAGTTTTGGAGAGTGTTATTTCGGTTGGCGGTTGAACTGGATACGCAGATTTTTGCTACAACGCACAGTTTAGAGATGCTTCAAGCATTTGCTAAGGTGGGTTTAGAACAAAATCAGGAATGCAGCAGCGCATATTTTGAACTAGCAAGGAAACGGAAAACAGGTCAAATAATCGGCATCCGGCGCGATTTGGAAACTTTGAATTACGCACTAGAGCATAAAAAAGGAGTGAGAGGTGAGTAATATTATCATAGTAGAAAGTAAAAATGATGAAGCTTTTATGAAGGCAATGATTGAGGTTCTTAACTACGACATACACGTAGAGGAGCCTATTTGTATAGAGAAGTATGAAAGTTTGAAAGGATTGAGTGAAGAACAGTTAAGAAATACTTTAAAAGAGTTAAAAGCCGAAATGGAAAAAAATGATGATATAGAAAAAATTGGAATTATCATTGATATGGATAACCATTCAGAGCAAGAGCGGGTGGAATTTGTAAATAAATGTATAAAAGATGTGTTTGACTCTGAAACTTTGTCAAGCACTAAACAATTTATAGATATTTGTGGAGATAATGGAACAAAAGCCCAATTGGCTTGTTACTTTACAAATGTTGAAGGTAAAGGCGAACTGGAAACGCTTTTAAAGGCAATAAAGGCTAGAGAATCACCTTATGCTGATTGTTTGGATAGCTGGAGAAGTTGCATAGAAGAAAAGGAGGGAAAGAAAATCAAGCAGAAAGATTTTGATAAATTTTGGATTAGCAACTATATTAGGTATGATACTTGCTCAAAGAAGGAACAGCAACAAGTTGAAAAGAAATGCAGTATGCATGGGTTTGATTATGTTATGGAACACAAAAAAGATATTTGGGATTGGGATAATCCTGCTCTCGATGATTTGAAAGAGTTTTTTAAACTCTTTTGCTAACATAGTAAAATTCACACACAATTAACTCATGAGCTTAAAAATCTACTTTGTACGACACGGTGAAACGACTTACAGCAAGACTGGCGGTTTCTGCGGCCATATCGATCCAGAATTAACGCCCGAAGGTTCTCAAATGGCAGAACAGTTTGGCGCCGCTTACGCAAAATTGCCTTGGAATGCTGTTTATGTCAGTCCGATGAAACGCACAATTGCTACTGCAAAACCTTTGTGCGATGCTGTGGGAATTGAAATGCAGCTTCGCGACGGACTGAGGGAAATTAATTACGGTGAGTGGGAAGGCAAAACAGTAGAAGAGGTCAAAAAAGAATACGAAGAAGATTATATTAATTGGCTGACTGAACCTGCTTGGAATGCACCGAATGGCGGCGAGACTTCCGTGGAAATTGCTAGCCGATCGTCCTTAGTTATCGCAGAAATTCAGGAAAAGTACAAGAGCGGTAATGTTTTGGTTGTCTCGCACAAAGCGACTATTAGAATTATTCTGTGTAGTCTTTTGGGGATTGATTTGGGACGTTATCGCTACCGCATTGGCGCTTTAGCAGCTTCTGTCAGTATTGTTAAGTTTGACGTGCGCGGGCCACTGCTGGAGGTTTTGGGCGATCGATCGTACATGGATGAAACTCTCCGCAATTTACCAGGTACTTGAAATTGCGGGTAAGGTGCGGGGGCGCACCCTGAGCGTGTGAAACTAAATCGCACCGATGTAAGACAATCCTAAAATTGTACCCGTTCCCAAAATATGACCGAAGCAGAGACTTCCCACAAGTGCACCCAAACTCAAGCCGCCGACCAAACCCGATGAGGGCGCGGCTGGGCCTGTGTGAGGCTTTTGGATGGTTGATCTGCCGATCGCAATAGCTAAAATATTGCAAAGAATCATAATCAAACCGGTCGTGGGGCTCCACTCTACGGTTCTGGCGACAGTGGCAAGTAAAATTGGTGTAAACATCGATCGGCTCCTTAAACTTTAGTAAATGAAAATCTGCATAGAAGATATATCAAAAAAATGCAACTGTTAGCTACAGATTGCATTAACAGTTAATTTTTCGACATTTTTCTTAATAATTTTCCCAGGATCTCAAGATTTTTTAGTCCCCCTCTGCTGGGACGAAAGTTTGACAAAACGCGATTTCAATCGCTTAGCGATCGAAAGAACGAATCAACAGGACATAATAAAGCATGAAAATACTGGTGTTAAATGCGGGTTCTAGCAGTCAAAAGAGCTGTCTTTACGAGTTAAACGATGTCCTGCCCGATCGACCTTTGCAACCCCTCTGGGAAGCGCAAATTGACTGGAATCACCGCGAAGGTGTGGCCCAGTTGAAAGTCGAAACACCCTCGGAAACTGAACAGGAGGAAGAATTTGCCTCAGACTCTCGCGAAGCCGCCATTTCTCGAATGCTGGAGACTCTGTGGCAGGGTAAAACTCAAGTTATTAATAGTTTAAAGGAGATTGATATTGTCGGCCACCGCGTCGTACATGGCGGACAAGACTATCAGCAAAGTACGTTAATTTCGCCGGATGTTAAAGAGGCGATCGCCCGTTTATCTGTTTTCGCCCCGGTACACAATCCGGCAAACTTGGAAGGCATCGAAGCCCTTGAAAAAATCCTCGGAAATGTGCCGCAAGTAGCAGTATTTGATACAGCTTTTCACGCGCAATTGCCGCCCGCTGCGTTTGTTTATCCCGGCCCCTACGAATGGCTGGAAAACGGGATTCGCCGCTACGGTTTTCACGGCATTAGCCATCAATATTGCGCGCGCAGGGCGGCTCAAATTCTCAACCGTGATTTGACCCATTTGCGGGTGATTAGCTGTCATTTGGGCAACGGATGTTCTCTGGCGGCGATTCGCGGGGGCGTGAGTGTTGACACGACGATGGGTTTTACTCCTTTGGATGGTTTGATGATGGGAAGTCGATCGGGTTCGATCGATCCAGGCATTCTTATTCATCTGTTAAAACAATCCGATTTTACTGCTGAGAAACTTGATGGTATTCTCAATCGAAATTCGGGTTTAAAAGGGATTTCAGGGGTGTCTAGCGATATGCGGCAGATTGGAGATGCGATCGCCCATGGTAATCAGAGATCTCAACTTGCTTTGGATATTTACATCCACCGTTTGCGTGCCGGAATTGGTGCCATGCTGGCGAGTTTAGGAGGGTTGGATGCTTTAATTTTTACGGCGGGAGTTGGGGAAAATTCTGCTGTTGTGCGATCGGCTGCTTGCGAGGCTTTTGGATTTATGGGTTTGAAATTGGATGGGGAGAAGAATCAACAGTCACCGGTGGATGAAGATATTGCGGCACTGGATTCAGCGGCGAGAGTTTTAGTCATTCACACGCAGGAGGATTGGGAAATTGCGCGAGAATGCTGGAAACTTTATCACTAATTTATTTTATGGATTCTCGCCTCTTCCGTACTTAGTGTGCTGGCATTAACTTAAATTTATCATGAAGGCTTGCTCGGTAACGCTTGGAAATTATTTACATCTGCTTGCGCTGTTGAACAACTTGCTCCAGTAGTGGCGATTGCCTTGAAATTCCAGCCAGCTATGGTGTAGGACACCCAAAAACTAATAATTTGGCACACTAAGTACGGAAGAGCCGATTTTTATACCAATTTTCAAAAATCATGCAACAGTAGCTAGGGCTGACAAAATGTAATCCCATCCAGTTATAGATGC
>NZ_JAUBPS010000181.1:0-1013 GCF_036700865.1 Microcoleus sp. S13C4 | reverse complement strand
TTAATTACGCCCAAGCATTAGTCTATACCTTGATGGATTTAATGCCAAGCAAATATCAACAAAAAAGTCTGCGAGCCTTGCTAGGTCTATTTCTGGAAGCAACAGGACAAAGTTTACCTCAGCATTGTCAAACAGTAAGTGCCAGCGCGATTAGTCGCTTCCTCAATCATTATCAATGGTCAGTGCGGGCAGTAATTCGAGTGGTGCGAACCGAAATTATCAGGCAAGTCAAAGCCGAAAGAGGGGTTGGGAGGCGACCAATTTTAACTGTAATTTTGGATATGACCACCTTGGAAAAAGTTGGTAAGTTCTCAGGCTTAGGGAAACTAATTAGAGTCTATAATGGTAAACGAGGATTGCACCTCTTAGTCCTCTACATACTTGTGGGAAGAAGTCGAGTACCTTGGGGGTTCCGAGTCTATCGGGGCAAGGGAGAGTTGGCGCCAATAAAACTCGGTCAAAGATTGCTAAAAACTCTGCCAAAAACCTTAACAGCACATTATGAAATTCGAGTATTAGGTGATAGCGCATTTGGCAGTATAGAAATGCTCCAATTGGTAAAAAAACAACCACGTACAAGTGGTATTTTTGGGATTAGGAGCGATCGGAGGTTGGCAGATGCGCGGCAGGTAAACCAAGGACTGCAAAGGGGTCAGCAAGTAGTGCTGCAAGGATTAAACTTTCCAGTCACCCTGTCTTGGTATTGGCTCAAACGGGATGATGGCAGTCTCGAAAAACGCTTTGTAATTTCGACAAAACCTTTATCGGCTGTCTACATTACTCGACTCGGTAGAAGACGTTGGCAGATTGAAGGGTTCTTTAAAACAGTGAAACATCGGTTTGGTTTGCATCGGTTTGGACAAAGCACTTTATTGGGAGTTTATCGGTGGCTAGTATTATCTTTTATTGCCTACTTTCTCGCCTTCTGGGCATATCTAGCATCGCGAAAAACTACCTTGCCAGATTGGGGAGACGCGGCGCTACTGGCGAGAGAAACTTTGTTGGCCTCTCTA
>NZ_JAUBPS010000180.1:0-1017 GCF_036700865.1 Microcoleus sp. S13C4 | reverse complement strand
AAATATCATACAATAAAATCGCAAGTTTTAGCCAACACAAAAAGTACCGAAATAATATGTACAGCTTTTAGTAACGGAAAAACGCATGATTGTAGTTTGTTTAAAAAAAGCAAGATGGGGAGGAATAAAGAACTTGAACTTTTAGGTGATAAAAGTTATCAAGGAATCAAAAAGATTCATAATAATAGTAGAACCCCTCTCAAAAAAACCAAGAATAAAGAACTGACTCAAGCAGAAAAAGTTTGAAATCGCCAACTGGCAAAAGAAAGAATTATTATTGAAAATATACATCGAAGTTTAAATATATTTAGAATACTTTCATCCAGATATCGGAATCAAAGAAGGCGCTTCGGATTAAGATTTAATTTGATCGCTGGTATTGATAATTATGAACTTTATTTAAAGACTAAATTAGATATCGCCTGAGACTTTCGCAAGAGATCTAATGAATTCTTGAGTCATATCTAAGAGGACTTTAGCTTTTACAGGACTTACGCAGGCCCACTATATATAGTGTGCCAAAAAAGGAATCTCCTTTTTCTCTCATCAAGAGTGAGCCTCGCGAGATTAAAAACTTGCTGGCTCAAAAAATCACCAATTCTTCTGTTTAACAAGATATAGCATAGGGAAGGATAGTGGTCGGACTAACTATATAGAAACATTTAATAATAGTTTGATACAAAGAATATATGGTCGTAATCAAAAAAATACCACTTTAAAATACTCTCCTATATTAGAGGCAGCTCTTTGGTATTTTATTGATGAGTATAACGCCTCTGCTTAGCGCAGGTTTATCCTGCACTGATTATCACGAAAATTGAGCAGAGATAGAAGAAGAGTTAGTGGCCCAAGAATCGGAATATGAGCGTTGGGCAGCATTAAATAACCTACAAATGCAGGAGAAATGAGTCAGCATTAGTCTTTTTAATGAGGGCTAAAGCTGACGGGGTGACAACAGAGTCAAAATCCTGATAAAATCAAGGACATAGCTCTCAAACCACTCTGAAAAAATGGCAG
>NZ_JAUBPS010000179.1:0-1017 GCF_036700865.1 Microcoleus sp. S13C4 | reverse complement strand
GAGGACGACCAGACATTGTAATTCTCTCCTTTACTTTTTACACAAGTCTATCACATCTTTAAAAAAATGGTATTACTCAAATCGCCAAGCACAACTCGCAATTAAACGCCATTTGTACCCTGGATGAAGACAATGCTCGTACTAGAGCTAGACTTGCCGATGAAGCCCTAGCCAGAGGAGAAAACTGGGGTGCTTTACATGGGGTTCCCATCACGATTAAAGACATTTTTGAAACAGCCGGACTCCGCACCACAGCAGGCTATATTCCCCTCAAATATTATGTGCCTCAACAGGATGCAACTGCTGTTGCGAGATTGCGGGCAGCAGGTGCTGTCATCATGGGAAAAACCAACATGGCGGAACTGGCTGCCGATTATCAAAGCACAAATTCTCTGTTTCCACGGGTGAATAATCCTTGGCATCTTGACTACACACCTGGTGGCAGTTCCGGGGGCAGTGCCGCTGCTGTCGCCGCCGGACTTTCACCGTTGGATTTGGGCAACGATTTCGGGGGTTCGGTGCGTCAGCCTGCTCATTTCTGCGGCATATATGGTTTAAAGCCGACTGATCGCCGTATTTCTACAGCAGGGCAGATTCCTGAAGTGCCGGGAATGCCACTGTCTATTCGGCAAATGATGACCGTTGGGTGTTTTGCTCGATCGATCGAAGACATCCGGCTATGTTTTTCGTTAATTGCAGGCGCGGATCTGCGGCGCCCTGATGTCCCGCCGGTTCCGCTCGATCGACCCTCTGGCAAGCCTTTGCAGCATCTCAAAATCGCTTGGAGCGCTGAATGGGCCGAAGTTCCCGTTGCTTCTGAAATTCGAGCAGCTATGGAGTCGATCGTGCAGACACTCTCTGACGCAGGTGTCCAAACCGAACGCTGGCTTCCCAAAGACTTTGACCTTTCTAAAATATTGAATCTCTACGGACGGATCTCCAGGTTGAGTCGATGGGAGGTATTATCCTCCGCACCTCTCAGTTAGATCCGGACGTGCGACTTTCATTGCATCCGGC